>NZ_JBEPNF010000005.1:0-231097 GCF_040546085.1 Arthrobacter sp. UYEF21 | reverse complement strand
AACAAGCCCTATGGTGACCGTCCGCGTCGTGAAGGCGATGGCGAGCGTCGCAGCTTCGGTGGTGGTGAGCGGAAGCCGTTCGGTGAGCGTGACAACAAGCCCTATGGTGACCGTCCGCGTCGTGAAGGCGATGGCGAGCGTCGCAGCTTCGGTGGTGGTGAGCGGAAGCCGTTCGGTGAGCGTGACAATAAGCCCTATGGTGACCGTCCGCGTCGTGAAGGCGATGGCGAGCGTCGCAGCTTCGGTGGCGGCGAGAACCGCAAGCCGTTCGGCGACCGCCAGGAGCGTGCTCCCCGCAGTTTCGACCGCGGCGACCGCGGTGACTCCGGCCCCCGGCAATTCGGCAGGGACCGTGCCGAAGACCGCCCGGCCCGCGTGCCCAACGCGCGTGACCTTCGCAGCGCCAACCGCCCGGACCGCGAACGTTCCCCGGAAATCGATGAGGATGTCACGGGCAAGGAGCTTGACCGCGCTACGCAGCACCAGATCAAGACTCTGGAAGACAAGAGCGCCGAGTGGGTTGCCCGCCACCTGGTAATGGCCGGACGCCTGATCGACGAAGAACCCGAGCTGGCCTTCCAGCATGCTCTCGCCGCGAGCCGGCGTGGTGGCCGGCTGGCGGCCGTCCGTGAAGCCGTCGGACTCACCGCTTACGCTGCAGGACACTACGGCGAAGCACTGCGCGAATTCCGGACCTACCGCCGCATCAGCGGTTCGAACGTCCACCTGCCCGTGATGGCAGACTGCGAACGCGGACTGGGCCGGCCTGACCGTGCCCTAGACGTGGTCCGGTCCGAGGAAGCGAATGACCTGGACGCGCCCGGCAAAGTCGAGTTGGCCATCGTGGCGGCCGGAGCGCGGTCTGACCTCGGCCAGTTGGACGCTGCCGTGGCTGAACTTGAAATTGCCCAGCTGGACATGAACCGTGCGTTCTCCTACAGCCCAAGGCTCTTCCGGGCCTACGCAAATGCTCTGGCCGCCGTTGGTCGCGAAGACGAGGCGGCTAAATGGCAGAAGCAGGCCGTGGTGGCTGAGAATGCCCTTGGCCTTGGTGCCGATGAGGAGCCGGACATCGTGGACCTGGGCTGGGACGAGGAAGAGGAAGCCCGCGAGGAAGCACAGCGCCGGAGACTGCTGGAGCGCGCTGCCGCAGGACCGGAGACCAGTGCTTCCACTTCTGCTGCCCGTTCCGAGGTAGCCGCGGACAAGACTGTCATTCAGGCCGCCGGCGTGGATGCGGCCATCGACGACGTCGAATCGGATTTCTTCGACTCAAATGATGCCGACTCTGATGAGGATTCCGTCGAACGAGACGAGCTGGAAGCCGGTGACACCGAGGACGATGACGAAGAGCATAACGCCGGGCACGGCGACGCCGGCGACAGCAACAACGGCACCGATGCCCACTCTGAAGAACGGAACTAGCTCGCCATGACTGAAATTCCATTGATTTCCCGGTTTGACGCCCTTTTGGCGGACCTCGACGGTGTGGTTTATGCCGGACAGCACGCCATCCCAGGCGCCGTGGACTCGCTGCAGCAACTCGAAGGTTTGGGCATTGGCCTGGGGTATGTCACTAACAATGCTTCGCGCACTCCGGCGCAGGTTGCGGCGCATCTCCGTGAACTCGGTGCGCCGGCCGAAGACGACCAGGTTGTCAGTTCCTCGCAAGCCGCTGCGGAGCTCCTGGCATCGCTCGTTGCCCCCGGCGCACGGGTGCTTATCACCGGCAGCCCAGCTCTGGCGCAGGAAATCGAACTGGTGGGACTGACTCCTGTCTACAGCCAGGACGAGGATCCTGTAGCCGTGGTCCAAGGATTCAATCCCGGGATCGGTTGGAAAGAACTGGCCGAGGCATCGTTCGTGGTGTCGGCCGGAGCATTGTGGATTGCTACCAACACGGATATGTCCATTCCCCTGGCACGGGGCATGGCCCCGGGAAACGGCACGCTGGTGGCAGCAGTAGCCAGCGCTACCGGACAGACTCCGAGGGTTGCCGGAAAGCCGGAGGCTCCGCTCTTCCACACCGCCGCTAAACGGCTCGCGGCTGACCGCCCACTGGTGGTGGGCGACCGTCTGGACACTGACATCCTCGGCGGCAACAACGCCGGGTTTGCCACGGTGGCTGTGCTGACCGGCGTCGATACCCGGGCCACTATCCTGGCCGCGCGCACGGCCGAACGCCCGGACTACATCATCGATTCCCTCGGCGACCTCCACCGTCCCTACCCGGCCGTGGACCACGCTGACGGAACGCACCGCTGCGGGGCCTCCACCGCGCGGGTCAGCGGTGACACCATTCACGTCCGTGGCAGCCAAGGTGACCTGGATTCGTGGCGGGCCGCCTGCGCGGCCTGGTGGACCGCGGTCCCGGAAGCCGCCCGGGCCACCAAGCCCAAACTTGAGTGGCTCAATCATTAGACTGGTGCAATGACTGAGCTGAACGACGAGGACAACCCCGAACCAGCCCAGCAAGCACCCGGATGGCCTGAGACGGCCGCACAGGAGCTCAGCGACCCGGGCATTTCGGCCATCGTTGCCGTGCTGGACGGCGTCGCGGACAGGCCGGTGGCAGAGCACGAAGCTATCTACAGTGACCTCCACGATGCATTGCTGCAAGCGTTGAAGGAAGAGCCAGGAATGGCGAGGGAGAAGCTTGAGCATGGCACGACTTGACCAGGCACTCGTCGCCCGCGGTCTGGCCAGGTCCCGGACCCACGCCGCCACGTTGATTGCCGAGGGCAAAGTGAGCTCGGCCGGCCACATCCTGTCAAAGGCGTCCCTGCAGGTTGACGACGGCAAGGACCTGGCCGTCGAACACACGGAAGCGGACAGCTACGTCAGCCGCGCCGGTCACAAACTGGCGGGCGCTCTCGACGCCTTTCCGGAGGTCACGGTTGGGGGCAAGAGGTGCCTTGACGCCGGCGCCTCCACCGGCGGCTTCACCGAGGTGCTCCTGCGGCGCGGTGCGGCACACGTGGTGGCGGTCGACGTCGGCCATGATCAGCTGGTCCCGCAGCTCCGGGCCGATGACCGGGTGGCCGTGCACGAGGGCCTGAACGTGCGGTACATGTCGCCAGCGGACATCGGCGGACAGGCCGACCTGACGGTGGCTGACCTCTCCTTCATTTCGCTGACCCTGGTGGTACATCAACTGGCGCTGTGCACGCAGCCGGGCGGTGACCTGGTACTCATGGTGAAGCCGCAGTTCGAGATCGGCAAGGACCGCCTGGGCCGGACCGGCGTGGTGAATTCAGAGCGTGAACGCCGGATGGCGGTGGAAAAGGTCGCCAATGCGGCGCTCGACGCCGGACTGGACTTATGCAGCCTGGCGGCCAGCCCACTTCCCGGCCAGGACGGAAATGTCGAATACTTCCTGTGGATAAAGCGCAGGATGACCCAAGACCTGCCTAAGATCGAAGAGCGCCACGCAGCCCTTGACGGCCTGCTTGGACGTATCTGGCCGAACCACTAGAAAGCGGAACCCGATGAGCAGGCGAGTACTTGTCCTTGCCCACACTGGCCGCGAGGACTCGCTGAAGGCTGCCTGGGAAGCCTGTTCCGGGCTGCACGACTCCGGCATTGTGCCCGTGATGCAGGAATCCGAACTGGCCGACATGGAAAGATTCTTCGGCCACCTCACCCAGCCTGTGGAAATCCTGCACGACCATGTGCAGCTGCCGGACGTTGAGCTCGTTATGGTCCTGGGCGGTGACGGCACCATCCTGCGTGCGGCCGAGCTGGTGCGCGAAGTCGACGTGCCGTTGCTGGGCGTCAACCTCGGCCACGTGGGATTCCTGGCCGAAAGTGAGCGCGCCGACCTCGCCCAGACCGTGGAATGGATTGCCCGCCGCGACTACACGGTGGAAGAGCGCATGACCATCGATGTCCAGGTTTGGGTCCGCGGCCAGAAAATCTGGCACACCTGGGCCCTCAATGAGGCCGCGATCGAAAAAGGGAACCGCGAACGCATGCTCGAGGTGGTCACCGAAGTCGATGAGCGCCCGCTGACGTCCTTTGGGTGCGACGGCGTGGTCCTTGCCACGCCCACAGGGTCCACGGCCTATGCCTTCTCTGCGGGCGGCCCAGTGGTCTGGCCGGAGGTTGAGGCCCTGGTCATTGTCCCGATCAGCGCCCACGCACTGTTCGCCAAGCCCCTGGTGGTGTCGCCCCGGTCACGGCTGGCCGTTGAAGTCCTCACCCGCACCGGTGCCCAGGGTGTGCTCTGGTGCGACGGCCGGCGCTCCGTGGATCTTCCCCCCGGCGCGCGCGTGGAAGTGACAAAGTCCGCCATCCCGGTCCGGCTCGCAAGGACGCACCAGACGCCTTTTTCCGGCCGTCTGGTCCGCAAGTTCGAGCTTCCCATCCATGGCTGGCGCGGGCCCGTGCCGCAGTCGGAAGCCATCCACACCGGACCCATTCCGATCGTCCACACGCTCCGGCCGATGCCGCCGCTTCAGGTCACCTCCGGAGACGAGCCGGATGATGATACCGATTCCGCAACCGCAAAGTGAACCATGCTTGAAGAACTGAGAATCCGCGATCTGGGCGTCATCACCGACGCCATCCTGCCGCTGGGCCCCGGGCTGAGCGTCGTCACCGGCGAAACCGGTGCCGGTAAAACGATGGTGGTCACCGCCGTCGGCCTCCTCCTGGGGGCCAGGTCCGACGCCGGGGCGGTACGGAGCGGTGCGAAAAACGCCACCGCGGAGGCGGTCCTGAAGCTCGACGCCGGGCACCCCGCGATTGCCCGGGCCGTGGACGCCGGTGCCGATGTGGAAGAGTTCGACGGCGGCGCGGAACTCATCCTGGCCCGTCGCCTTGGTGCGGACGGGCGCAGCCGCGCATTCCTGGGTGGGCGGGCCGCGCCCGTGGGAGTCCTTGCCGAGATCGGTGAAACCCTCGTGGTGGTCCACGGCCAGTCGGACCAGATCAGGCTGAAGGGGGCAGCGGCCCAGCGCGGTGCCCTGGACAAGTTTGCCGGCGAAGCCCTGGCAGGCCCGCTGGGTGCTTACCAGGCGCTATACAGTCACTGGAAGACCATCAAGGCAGAGCTGGAAACACTCCGCAGCGCCGCACGTGACAGGCTTCGCGAGGCCGAGTCCCTGGAAGTCTCGTTGGCCGAGATCGACGAGGTGGAGCCGCAGCCGGGGGAGGATGAGACCCTCAAAGCGGAGGCAGTGAAGCTGGCCAACGTGGAGGAGCTCAGGATCGCGGCAAACACCGCGCACCAGGCGCTCATTGCGGAAGGCTACGGCGACGAAAGCGACGCCACCACACTCGTTGATGCCGCGAAACGGACCCTCGAAAATGTGGCCGAACACGACGCCGAGCTGGGCGCCGCCGCGGCACGGCTGGCAGAAGTGGGCTTCCTTCTCACCGACATCGCCACGGAGCTGGCCAGCTACCAGGCAGGCCTGGACTCGGAGGGTCCGGAGCGGCTCGCCGAAATCGAAGACCGGCGGGCCGCCTTGGCCAAGCTGGTCCGCAAGTACGCCCCCAGCATCGACGAAGTCCTGCTGTGGGCCGGGAACGCACGCGTGCGCTTCGACGAACTGCAGGACGATTCCACCAGGATCGAAGCGCTGGACGCCGAGGTTTTCCGGGCCGGAGCGGAACTGCAGAAACAGGCCGCTGCCATCAGCAAGATCCGGGCCAAGGCGGCCAAGGTCCTCTCCGGCCGTGTCAGCGCCGAGCTGAAGGCACTGGCCATGGCCGACGCCACCCTGCTGATCAACCTCGAAAGTGCCGGACAGCTGACGCCGTATGGCGCCGACGAAATCGCGTTCCTGCTCCAGCCGCACTCCGGGGCGCCGGCCAGGCCGCTCGGAAAGGGCGCCTCCGGCGGCGAACTGTCACGAGTGATGCTCGCGATCGAAGTGGTGCTCGCAGCAGTGGACCCGGTGCCTACCTTTGTGTTCGACGAGGTGGATGCCGGCGTCGGGGGGCGGGCCGCCGTTGAAATCGGACGCCGGCTGGCCATGCTCGCCCGGCACGTCCAGGTCCTGGTGGTCACGCACCTGCCGCAGGTGGCGGCGTTCGCCGACCAACACATCACCGTCACCAAAACATCGGTTAGGGGAGCCGACGGGGGCACCGCCACCGGGTTCACTTCCAGTGATGTTCGACTCCTCGACGGCGCGGAGAGGGTGAGGGAGCTGGCCCGGATGCTGGCCGGCCAGGAGGACTCCGAATCCGCGCAGGCCCACGCGCAGGAGCTGCTGGACGACGCAAAACTGCTGCCGCAGCGGGCCTGACGGCAGCCAACCCCTTGATCGCAGAGTGCCTTGCCGTGCACACTGGATCATTTGGGGATCCAGTTCCTGATCGGGGAAGGCTCAATTGATGATAGGCTCGAATTCCGTGGTGCAGCGATCAAATTCCCGTGTAAATTCCCGGTTCCCGGGCTCATCCAAGACGACCAAACACATCTTCGTAACCGGTGGTGTGGCGTCCTCGCTCGGTAAGGGACTGACGGCTTCGAGCCTCGGTCACCTGCTGCGGGCACGCGGCCTGTCTGTAACTATGCAGAAGCTCGATCCCTATCTGAACGTGGATCCGGGCACGATGAACCCCTTTCAGCACGGTGAAGTCTTCGTCACTGACGACGGCGCCGAGACGGACCTGGACATTGGACACTACGAGCGGTTCCTGGACGAAAACCTCGAAGGCTCCGCCAACGTAACCACCGGCCAGGTCTACTCCACCGTGATCGCTAAGGAGCGCCGCGGCGAATACCTGGGTGACACCGTCCAGGTCATCCCGCACATCACCGATGAGATCAAACGACGCATGCGGCTGCCCGCCGAGGGTAAGAACGCGCCGGACGTCATCATCACCGAAATCGGCGGCACCGTGGGCGACATCGAGTCGCAGCCCTTCCTCGAGTCGGCCCGCCAGGTCCGCCAGGACATCGGCCGCGGCAACGTCTTCTTCGTCCACGTCTCCTTGGTCCCGTATATCGGACCGTCGCAGGAACTGAAGACCAAGCCAACCCAGCATTCCGTGGCAGCCCTGCGCTCCATCGGCATTCAGCCGGAGGCAATCGTGATCCGCTCGGACCGCGAAGTCCCCGAGGCCATGCGGGCCAAGATCGGCCGCATGTGCGATGTGGACATTGAAGCCGTCATCGGCTGCCCCGACGCCCCGAGCATCTACGACATCCCCAAGACCCTGCACTCGCAGGGGCTGGACTCCTACATCGTCCGCGCCCTGGACCTGCCGTTCCGGGACGTTGACTGGACCAGCTGGGACAAGCTGCTTGAAGCAGTCCACAACCCGAAGCACCACGTCGAAATTGCCCTGGTGGGCAAGTACATCGACCTTCCGGACGCTTACCTGTCCGTGACCGAGGCCCTGCGCGCCGGTGGCTTTGCCAATGCCACCAAGGTCAAGATCCGCTGGGTACCGTCGGACGAATGCGAAACCCATGAGGGTGCTGTCGCTTCCCTCGGCGGCGTGGACGCCATCTGTGTTCCGGGCGGTTTCGGAATCCGTGGCCTCGAAGGAAAACTGGGCGCCCTGAAGTACGCCCGCGAATCCAAGCTGCCCGTCCTGGGCCTGTGCCTGGGCCTGCAGTGCATGGTGATCGAGTATGCACGCAACGTGGTGGGCCTCGAAGGCGCTTCCTCCAGCGAGTTCGAGCCGGACTCCAAGTACCCGGTGATCGCCACCATGGAAGAGCAGCTGGACATCGTGGAAGGCAAGGGCGATCTGGGCGGCACCATGCGCCTGGGGCTGTACGAGGCAAAGCTCGACGAAGGCTCCGTTATCGCCGAGACCTACGGCAAGACCACCGTCAGCGAACGCCACCGCCATCGCTACGAGGTCAACAACAAGTACCGCGAGCAGATCGCAGCCGAGGGCCTCGTGTTCTCCGGCACGTCACCGGACGGCAAGCTCGTGGAATACGTTGAACTGCCACGCGAGGTCCACCCGTACTACGTGGCAACGCAGGCGCACCCGGAACTGAGCTCGCGTCCCACCCGGCCCCACCCGCTCTTCAGCGGGCTGATCAAGGCCGCCCTGGACCACCAGAATGCACAGAACGCACCGGCCGCCAAGCCGTTACGTACGGTTGCCGCAAAATAGAACCGAATAAGTAGAGGACGGCGCGATGCCCGGTACACCTGAAACGATCCCAGCTGCAGGGCAGGTTTCGGACGCACCGAGCCCGCGCCGTCTTCTGTCTACGGAAAAGGTCTATGAAGGCCGGATCTGGGACGTTGTGAGCGACAGCTTCCAGCTGAGCGAGACCGGTGAGGCGCTGACCCGCGACTACATCGACCACCCCGGCGCCGTCGCGGTCCTGCCCATGAACGACGCCGGCGAGGTCCTCCTCATCAGGCAGTACCGGCACCCCGTGGGCATGGACCTTTGGGAGATCCCGGCCGGCCTTCTGGATGTGGAAGGCGAGGACTTTGTGGTGGGTGCCGCCCGCGAGTTGGCTGAAGAGGCGGACCTCGCCGCCGCGAAATGGAACGTGCTGACGGACTTTTTTAATTCGCCCGGGTCCTCCAGTGAAGCCATCAGGATCTACCTTGCCCGCGACCTCACGGAAGTTCCCCATCACGACCGCCATGAGCGGACCGATGAGGAAGCTGAAATCGAATTCCACTGGATTGCCCTGGACGATGCCGTGGCGGCAGTCCTGGGCGGGCGGCTGCACAACCCGTCCGCCGTCGTCGGGATCCTGGCCGCAGCGGCGGCGCGGGCAGACGGCTTTGCCGGACTGCGCCCCTCGGACGCCCCTTGGCCGGCGCACCCCAGCCAGCGTTGATGACGGCCCCCACTTCGGCGGTAGCCACAGCGCCGCCCGTCCGTCCCCTGACCGACGTCGATCACGCCATCACGGCGTATCTTCAGCACATGGGCGTCGAACGGGGCCTGGCCGCCAATACGCTCGCCGCCTACCGCCGCGACTTGGCGCGGTATTCGCGGTACCTGGCGTCAGAGGGCTGCCAAAGCCCGGGCCGGATCACCCGCCGTCACGTGACAGGGTTCGTAATGGCGCTCAACGACGGTTCCGACGGCGGCACGGCACTGGGTGTCAGATCGGCGGCCCGGACCGTGGTGGCCGTCCGCGGACTGCACAAGTTCTGGGCCCTCGAAGGACTCACGACGACGGATCCCGCCGGCGATGTCCACCCGCCGATGCCAGGGAAGAGGCTGCCCAAGGCCATCAGCGTGGACGAGGTCACCCGGATCCTTGAGGCCACCGGCACGGACACCGCCACCGGAATGCGGGACAGGGCCCTGCTCGAGTTCCTGTACTCCACCGGCGCCAGGATCAGTGAGGCCGTGGGCCTGGACGTTGACGACATTTCGCTGCAGGACGCTGAGGCAGGGCCTGCGGTGGTCCGGCTGTTCGGCAAGGGCTCGAAGGAACGGCTGGTGCCGCTCGGCTCCTATGGCGCCCGTGCCCTGGACGCGTATCTGGTGCGGGGCCGGCCGCTGCTGGCGGCAAAAGGCAACGGTACGCCGGCGCTGTTCCTCAATTCCCGGGGCGGAAGAATCAGCCGGCAAAGCGCCTGGACCATCCTGAAGGCCGCGGCGGATAAAGCCAACATCACGAAGGTCGTTTCGCCGCACACCCTGCGGCACTCCTTCGCCACCCACCTGCTGGAGGGCGGCGCGGACGTCCGCGTGGTGCAGGAACTGCTGGGCCACGCCTCGGTCACCACCACACAGGTCTACACCCTGGTCACCGCGGACACGCTCCGTGAAATCTACGCTGCCGCCCACCCGCGTGCGCTGGGCTGACACGGCGCACGTATCCGTTCAGCTGAAAGCAATTTGCTGTGCCCGCGCCAAACACCGGCTCCGCTCCGTCGCCGCCGGGCTACGCTGGTGACCATGACCTCAGTTCCCGTGACCCTGTGTTTCCTGCTTCGGGACACCCCCGCGGGGCAGGAAGTTTTGCTCGGACTCAAGAAGTCAGGCTTCGGGACAGGAAAAATCGTGGGCCTTGGCGGACATGTGGAGGCCGGCGAAAGCGACGCTGAAGCGGTGTGCCGGGAAGTGTTCGAGGAAGCAGGAGTCACAGTTCTGGAAGAGGACCTCCGCCATGCGGGGACCGTGGAGTTCGTGTTTCCCGCCAAACCGGAATGGAACATGCATACGCGGCTTTTTACTGCGCGCCGTTGGGAAGGTGAGCCGGCGGAGAGCGAGGAAATCGCGCCGGCGTGGTTCCGAGCGGAGGCGCTGCCGGTGGACCGCATGTGGCAGGACGCCGAACATTGGCTCCCCGTTGTGCTGACCGGATCAGAGATCGACATTGTCGTATCCCTCAACGATGACAACGAGACCGTCCGGGACGTCCTGGACAGGGCGAGCACCACCTAAAGGGCAGCGCCGCTAGCGCAGCATGTTCAGTGTGAGTTCCACAGAACCCAGCAGCAGTGCCCAAGACCGACGTGCCCAGTCCGGCGACGAGCAGGAGGCCGGGGTGAGCGAGGCCCACCACCAGCTGCCTCAAGCGTGGCCTGGTCCGCAGGAACTTCTTGGGCACCCGCGAGTCCTCCGGGCTCTGCCGCCAGCCCCGGCGGCGGCGCAGAAACCAGGCGCAGCGCACAATGAAAGCCATCCACAGCACCGATATGACCACTGGAACCGCTGCCGCCAGCAGGTTTAAGCCAAGCGAGGTGACGGCCCGCTCGGAATCCCCCCGCCGGGGACTAAACGGTTGGTGAGATGGACGCGCTCATGACTACGGAGGCGCCCGACATCATGAACGCTGCAACGAGGGCCAGGAACCTTACGAAAAATGCCCCAGCACGGATTCCCGGGGCGATTTCAGGTGCCGGCGCGGGGTCGCGTGGAGCACCGCCAGGCCGCACAGGACTGTTGGCAGTGCTGCCATTCCCGCCAGCAGATACCAGGTCCACCCCGCCAGATCCACAAACTCGTCCACAACAATCAGAAGGGCCCAGAACCCAGTCCATGGCCAACCGGCATACAGCGGGTTCCGCACCAGCCAGCCGGGCAGTCGGGCCTCTGGTAAGGGCAGGGTGGGTGGACCCTCGTCGCTCATGGCCCCACTGTAGCAACGCCAACGGCGGGCCGGTCACCCTCCAAAAGGTGACCGGCCCGCCGTCGTATGTACTGGGCGTGGGAATCGGTGGGGACTACGGCACGTGCCGTTCCTCCGGGCCGTTGTATTCGCTGAGCGGCCGGATCAGCGAGTTGGACGCGGCCTGTTCCATGATGTGCGCCGTCCAGCCGGTGATCCGGCTGGCCACGAAGAGCGGCGTGAACGTAGGGGTGTCGAAGCCCATGAGGTGGTACGTGGGCCCGGCCGGGTAGTCGAGGTTGGGCTTGATGGCCTTGGCCTCGTCCATGGCCTGCTCCAGGCCGTTGTACAGCCCCAGGAGTTCCGGCCGGCCGTAGTGGGCGATCATCTTGTCCAGTGCTGCCTTCATGGTGGGCACGCGGGAGTCACCGTGCTTGTAGACGCGGTGGCCGAAGCCCATGACCTTCTTCTTCTGAGTCAGGGCGTCTTCCATCCAGGCCTTGGCCCGGGCAGCGGCATCCTCGAGCGATTCCTCGGGGCGGATGCCGATTTCGTCGAATGTGTGCATTACTGCCTCGTTGGCGCCGCCGTGCAGGGGTCCCTTGAGGGCGCCTATGGCAGCCGTGACAGCCGAATGAAGGTCGGCGAGGGTCGAGGTGACCACCCGCGCCGTGAAGGTCGAGGCGTTGAACGAGTGCTCGGCGTAGAGGATCATCGAGACGTTGAAGGCCTCGATTACTTCGTCCACCGGGTCTTCGCCGAAAGCCATCCACAGGAAGTTGGCCGCGTAGCCCAGGTCATCCCGGGGCTCTACCAGGTCCTGGCCGCGCCGGCGCCGCTGGTCGTAGGTAACTACGGCTGGCATGGCTGCGAAAAGGTCCACGGCTTTGGCCATGTTGGCCTCGGGTGAGGAATCCTCGGCCAGTTCGTGGCGGGCACCCAGCACCGATGCCGCCGTCCTGCACACGTCCATGGGGTGGGCAGTGGTGGGCAGTGCGTCGATGACTTGCTTCAGCACCGGATCCAGGGCGCGGCCGGCGCGCTCCCGGGCTGAGAAGGCGGACAGCTCGTCGGGGGTGGGCAGTTCGCCGTTCCACAGCAGGAAGGCCACTTCCTCGAAGCTGCACCTGGCGGCGAGCTCCTGGACGGGATAGCCGCGGTACAGCAACGAATTGGTGTCCGGGTTGACCTTGGAGACCGCGGTGTAGTCCACCACGACACCGGCCAGTCCCTTCTTGATATCAACAGCTACCATGTTGAACTCCTTCGTTCTTGCTGGGATCCGGGTCCTAACGGACGCCGGGAATCTGGAAGTTAAAAACGCCGGTATCGAAGTGGTTGTAGGCCTCGTAGTCCACGAGGTCATAGAGACGCGCACGGGTGAGCATGTTTTCCACCTGTGCTTCCTGTGACCCTGTTGCCTTGATCGTTTCCAGCGTACGCTCTGCAGCCCCCATGGCACTACGGAGCAGGGTGACGGGGTAGATCACCATATTGACGCCCACGGACTGCAGCTGGTCAACGGTGAAGAGGTCGCTCTTGCCGAACTCGGTCATGTTGGCCAGGACCGGCACATCCACGGCATCGCGGATGGCCTGGAATTCGGACAGGTCCTTCATCGCCTCCGGGAAGATGGCGTCGGCGCCGGCGTCCACCAGCGCCCGCGCCCGGTCCTGGGCCGCTTCAATCCCCTCCACGGCCCGGATATCGGTCCGGGCCATGATGAGGAAGTTTGGGTCCCGGCGCGCGTCAGCCGCAGCGCGGATGCGTTTGGTGGCCGTGTCCACGTCCACCACATTCTTGCCGTCCAGGTGGCCGCACCGCTTCGGGTTGAACTGGTCTTCGATGTGGCAGCCGGCCAGTCCGGCGTTTTCGAGTTCCTGGATGCTGCGGGCCACGTTCATGGGCTCACCGAACCCGGTGTCCGCGTCCACAAGGCAGGGCAGGTCAGTCATGCGGGCGATTTGCCCGGCACGGGTGGCAACCTCGGTCAGGGTGGTCAGCCCGATGTCCGGCAGGCCAAGGTCATTAGCCAGCACGGCACCGGAGATATAGACGCCGGCGAAGCCCCTTTCCTCGATCAGCCGGGCAGAGAGCGGATTGAAGGCGCCGGGGAACTGCTGGATGGTGCCTGAGGCGAGCATCGTGCGAAGCGCGAGGCGTTTCTGCTCCGGGGTTGTCTTGGAGTACAGCATGTGGTTCTCCTGTAGCAGTTAGGGGCCTAGAAGAGGCCGGCAGGCGCGTCGCTGAGGTTGATCACGCCGGGGGCGGCGGTGATGTTCAGCTGGTCAAGCTCGCCCGGGCCCAGATCGGGCAGGCTTTCGGCAGCAGCGAGGAAACGCTCGATTTCCTCTTCGGCGACGAGACCGGCCGCGAGGGTGCGGAATTTGTTGATGTACTGCTGGCGGGCGAACGGCCGGGCGCCGAGCGGGTGGGCGTCGGCTACGGCGATTTCATCGGTGATGACCGTGCCGTCGTTCAGGGTGATCTCCACGGAGCCGCCGAAGGCCTTCTCGGCGATGTCCAGCGAGTGGTAGCGCCGGGTCCATTCGGCGTCTTCTACGGTGCTGACCTTGTTCCACAGCTCCACCGTGTCGGCGCGGCCGGCGCGTTCGGGGGAGTAGGAGTCCACGTGGTGCCACGAGCCGTCCTGCAGGGCTACGGTGAAGATGTACGGGATGGAGTGGTCCAGGGTTTCGCGGCTGGCCGTGGGGCTGTACTTCTGCGGATCATTGGCACCGGAACCGATCACATAGTGCGTGTGGTGGCTCGTTTTGATCAGGACCGACTTGACCTTGGCCGGGTCAGCGGCCTCCGGGTGTTCCTTGTGCAGTTTGCGGGCCAGGTCGATCCAGGCCTGGGCCTGGTATTCGGCGGAGTGTTCCTTGGTGTAGGTATCCATGATGGCCCGCTTTGCCTCCCCGGCCTCGGGCAGCGGAACCTCGTAAGCGGCTTCGGGGCCATCCAGCATCCAGGCGATGACGCCGTCTTCGCCTTCGTAGATCGGCACGGGGGAAGTCTGGCCGCGCATCGCGCGATCCACGGCTTCAACAGCCATCTTGCCGGCGAACGCCGGGGCGTGCGCCTTCCAGGTGGAAATCTCGCCCTTGCGGGACTGGCGGGTGGCGGTGGTGGTGTGTAGCGCCTGTCCGACGGACTGGAAAATCGTCTCCACATCAAGGCCAAGCAGCGTGCCGATGCCGGCCGCAGCGGACGGGCCGAGGTGGGCCACGTGGTCGATCTTGTGCTTGTGCAGGCAGATGGCCTTGACCAGGTTGACCTGGATTTCGTAGCCGGTGGCGATGCCGCGGATCAGGTCCCTGCCACTGGCTCCGACGTGCTGCGCGACAGCGAGGATCGGCGGGATGTTGTCGCCGGGGTGTGAGTATTCAGCCGCCAGGAAGGTGTCGTGGTAATCGAGCTCGCGGACCGCGACGCCATTGGCCCATGCTGCCCATTCGGGGGAGACCCGGTCGGTAATACCGAAGATGCCGCTGCCCTTGCCGTTGGTGGTGGGCGCGTGGGTCAGGGCCTGGGCGCGGGCGGCGATGATCGGGCCGCGGTTCAGGGAAGCGATGGCAACGGATGCGTTGTCGATGACCCGGTTGATGACCATCTCGGTGACCTCCGGGGTTACCTCGACTGCATCGGCGGCGACCTCGGCGATCTTGTGGGCCAGCTGGTCTTCACGGGCGAGGTTCTCGTCGCTCTTATAGACACGGACGTGGTTGAGCTTAACCATGGTGCTCCTTATTCGGTGAGTGGGTGGCTTTGACGTGGGAAAGGCTGCGGTGCAGATGCAGGGTGGTGGCTGCTTCGGCGAGCTTGGCGTTGCCGGCTGCGATGGCCTCGGCAATCGCTGCGTGTTCGAGGGCGGCCGCGTTCAGGCGCGGCGCGTCATCAGCAGCGAGGCGGCGCACGCGGACCAGGTGGACCCGCAGGCTCCGCATCGCCTGGGCGAGGTAGGAGTTGGAGATAGCGGCATCGATGGCCTCATCGAGGCGGCCCACCAGCGCGTAGTACTCGTGGCGGGCGGGATCGTCGTCGCTGATCAGCTCTGGCGCCCGCTGGAGGTCGGCGTGCAGCTGCAGGAACACCGAGCGCTCGCCGCGTTCGGCGGCCAAGGCGGCCGCCTTGCCCTCCAGGGTTTCGCGGAGCTCGAACATCTCGTCGATGTCGTCCAGGGAGATATCGGTGACGACGACGCCGCGGCCGCCTGCCGCCGTCGTGAGTCCTTCTGCACTCAGCCGGCTGAGTGCCTCCCGGACGGGGGTGCGTGACACTCCGAGCCGTTCCGATTGTTCCACTTCGGCAAGGACGGTGCCCGGCGCGAGGCGCCATTCGATGATGTCTTCGCGAAGTACTGCATAGGCTTTGTCGCTGGCTCGCAAGGTTTTCCTCCCCTCAGTCCGTAGATGCTGCCAGTGTATACAAAAAATGACGCATTGCGCAGTATCTGACAAAAAATAGGCTCAAATCCTCCTTCAATGTATACAAAAGACTTGTCTGCGTCCGGATGTCCGAATAGCATTGGGGCAACATGTCGGCGTGGACAGGAGCACACTATGGCCAGCAGCTATCAGGAAACTTACGCACGGAGTCTGGAACGGCCGGAGGACTTCTGGCTGGAAGCTTCGACTGCAGTGGCGTGGGCGAGCCCACCCGTCACGGCGCTGGATGAATCCGAAGCACCGCTGTACCGCTGGTTTCCGGAAGGCACGCTCAACACGGCTTACAACGCCTTGGACCGCCACGTCGAAGCCGGCCGCGGTGACCAGGCTGCGCTCCTCTACGACTCCGCCATGCTGGGAATCAAACGCAGCTACACGTACGCCGAACTGACCGGGCTCGTTGCACGGTTTGCCGGGGTGCTGCGCTCGCAGGGTGTCGGCAAGGGCGACCGCGTGGTCATCTACATGCCCATGATCCCCGAAGCGGCCATTGCCATGCTCGCGACGGCGCGGTTGGGGGCAGTGCATTCGGTGGTGTTCGGCGGGTTCGCACCCAAGGAGCTGGCAGCGCGGATCGACGACGCCGGGCCCACCGTTATTGTCACCGCTTCGGGCGGGATTGAACCGTCGCGGCATGTGGAATATCTGCCCGCCGTGGCCGAAGCACTCGCCATGAGTAGCGCCGGCGCGCTGCCCGTCATCGTCAAGAACCGCGAAGGCTTCGCCGGCAGTCTTTCGGACTTCCCGGGGTGGCTCGATTGGGACCGGGCCATGGACGAGGCTGTTCCGGCTGCCCCCGTGGACGTGGCAGCAACGGATCCGCTCTACATTCTTTACACCTCCGGCACCACCGGGAAGCCTAAAGGTGTGGTGCGGGACAACGGCGGCCACGCGGTCGCGCTCTCCTGGACCATGGCGAACATCTACGATATTGGACCTGGCGACGTGATGTGGACGGCGTCCGACGTAGGCTGGGTGGTGGGCCACTCCTACATTGTTTATGGACCGCTGCTGGCGGGTGCCACCACGCTGCTGTATGAGGGCAAGCCGGTGGGCACTCCCGATGCTGGCGCGTTCTGGCGCGTCATCCAGGACCACAAAGTCAACGTGCTGTTCACGGCGCCTACCGCGCTGCGGGCGATCCGAAAGGCCGACCCCCAGGCAGCAGAGCTGGCCCGCTACGACATTTCGAGCCTCCGCACGCTGTTTTCCGCAGGCGAACGGCTGGACACAGAGACGTATCGCTGGGCCGGCGCAGTCCTGGATGTCCCCGTGGTGGATCATTGGTGGCAGACCGAAACCGGCTGGGCCATTTGTGCCAACCCGCGCGGCCTGGAGGATCTGCCGTTCAAGCCCGGTTCGCCCACCGTTCCCATGCCTGGCTTTGCGCTGGCCATCGTGGACGGCTCCGGCTCGCCCGTGGAACAGGGGGAGGAGGGCAACATTGTCCTCGGGCTGCCGCTGCCCCCCGGCACCCTGACCACTCTCTGGCAGAACGATGACCGCTATGTGTCCTCCTACCTTGAAGCCTTCGAAGGCAGCTACGCCACAGGGGACAGCGGCTACCAGGACGCCGATGGCTACGTGTTTGTGATGGGCCGCACCGACGACATCATCAACGTGGCCGGCCACCGGTTGTCCACCGGTGCGATCGAACAGGTCATCGCCAGCCACCCGGCCGTCGCAGAGTGCGCGGTGATCGGGGTAGCCGACCCCCTCAAGGGGCAGCGCACGAGCGGCTACGTGGTGCTCAAAGCCGGCGTGGACCGTGACGAAGCGGAATTGGTCCGCGAGCTGGTTGCATTGGTCCGGAAGGACATCGGACCAGTGGCTGACTTCAAGCACGCAACAGTGGTGCAGGCGCTGCCCAAGACCAGGTCCGGGAAGATCCTGCGCAAGACGATGCGGCAAATTGCCGACGGCGATGAGTACGTTGTGCCGTCCACGATTGAGGATCCCGAGGTGATTGGGCAGTTGCTGGGCGTGCTCCGGCCGGAGGGCGCCGCCTAGTCCCGGCGGTTCCAGCCGTATTCGTTCTCCGGGCGGCCCGGAGTGCCGTAGCGCGGGGCACGGGTGACCGTGCCGGCGTCGGCAAGGTATTCGAGGTAGCGGCGGGCGGTCACCCGCGACATGCCCAGCACCGTCATGACCTCAGAGGCCGAAACCGCGCCCGCATGCTGACTCAGGTACTCATTGACGGCGTCGAGCGTGGACCCGGAGAGGCCTTTCGGCAACGGCAACTCCGACGGCGCCCGCAGGCTGGCGAACGCTTGGTCCACTTCGCTCTGGGATGCCCCGGTCCGGCCCGCCCCGGATTCCGGCGCGGCCAGTTGCTGCCGGAAAAGCCGGTAGCTGGCGAGCTTGTCCGCAAACGTGGCATAGGTGAACGGCTTGATCAGGTACTGGACCACGCCGATGGCAACGGCGCTCCGGACGATGGCCACCTCCCGTACGGCCGTGATGGCGATGATGTCCGCGAGGATCCCCGCGGCCCGCATCCGCCGGGCGATGTCCAGGCCATGCAGGTCCGGGAGGTTCATGTCGAGCAGGACGAGCTCCACCGGTTCGCCGGCGGCCGCGAGCTCGGTCAGGAGCCTGAGGGCGGACTGGCCATCGGGTGCGGTTCCTGCCAGCGAGAACCCCGGCAGCCGGCCCACGTAGGCTGCATGGGCGGCCGATGCCACCGGTTCGTCCTCGACTACGAGGACACGGATATCTCTCACAGGACCTGCTCCTCATTGTCGGTTCCGGCAGCCAGGGCCGGCAGGAAGACGTGGAAGCGTGCCCCGTGCGTGCCTGTGATGGTCATGTTACCGTCCAGCCGCCGTACGGCCTGGCGGACAAGGGCCAGGCCAATGCCGCGTCCGAAAGGACCCGGCGCCTTGGTGCTGAAGCCCTGCCGGAAGATGTCCTCCACGGCGGCAGGGTCCACGCCCGCACCGGAATCCTCCACGGTGATGTCCAGCCCCTCGGCGTCGGACTCAACGGTCAGCTGTACCGACTTCGGTGCCGGACCATCAGCCGCGGCGTCAATGGCGTTGTCCAGGAGGTTGCCCAGGATGGTGACCAGATCCTGGACAGCCAGGCCCGTGACGGACGCAGACCCTTCGGCGGCGAGCGTCAGGTTGACGCCGCGTTCATTCGCTTCGGCGGCTTTCCCCATGATCAGGGCGCTGAGAACCGGCTCGTCCACGGAGCTCACCATTTCGTCGGTGAGCTGCTGGCTCAGTTCGAGGTCCTTGGTGGCGAACTCCAGGGCCTCGCGGGTGCGGCCCAGTTCCAGCAGGGAAACCATGGTGTGCAGCCGGTTGGCGTGCTCGTGAGTCTGGGCGCGGAGGGCATCGGATAGCGTCCGCATCGTCTCCAGTTCACTGCCCAGCGACTCGATCTCCGTCCGGTCGCGGATGGTGGCCACTGTGCCGAAGACGGCCGGGCGGCGGATGCCGGGGGAGACCGGCCCGACGGCGGGGCCCTGGTTCACCACCACGATGCGCGGACCTGTGAGATGGATTTCGTCGTGGGCAATCCGGCCCGATTCAAAGAGACGCTTCAGGCTTGGTACCAGCGGGAGGTCTGCCAGTAACGGTGGCCGCGACGGATCATCGTCCGAACCCCGCGACTCCAGGCCCAACAGATCTGCTGCCTGGTCGTTGTGCATCACCACCCGGCCCTTGTTGTCGATGAGGATGAGGCCTTCCCGGACGGAGTGCAGCACTGATTCGTAGTATGCGAACAGCTGCGCCAGTTGCTCCGGCCCCCAGCCCCGGGTCACGCGCCGCAAGTAACGGCCCAACAGCCAGGAAGCCAGTGACCCGCCTGCGAGCAGGGTCCCGCCGATGGCCAGCAGTGCAGGCAACCGGCCGGACAGGGCAACGTCGACCGTCCGGACTGTGACGCCTGCAGCGACGAGGGCCCTAACGTTTCCCGCAGCATCCTTGACCGGAACAACCGTCCGCACCGACGGCCCAAGCGTTCCTGCCGTGACCTCTGTGAATACTTCGCCGCGTAGCGGAGCATCGATGGAGCCGATATAAGGCTTGCCAAGTTCCTCGTCCCGCGGATGTGTCCAGCGTGTCCTGTCCGGCGCCATGATCGTCAGGAAATCCGCTCCGGAACCCGCCATGACGTCCAGCGCATACGGCTGCAGCAACGCCGTCGGATTCGGCGCGTCAGCAGCCTGCAGGACCAGCGGATTGGCCGCCACGGCGGCCGCCACCCCGGTCATCCGCCGTCCGGCTTCCTCATAGCTGCGGTCCCGGGCATCGACGGAGGCGGCAGTGCCCACGATCGATGTGAAGGCAAGCACGATCAGCAGATTGGCCACAAACAGCCGGCGGGCGATGCTCCAGCGGTGGATCATTTTGTACCTTCCACGACCAATATGAACGCAACGGTGAGCCGGGTCACTGCGTACCCAATGATGGGTATCACAACAGACTGACGCGATGGGCCCAGAGACTGTGGCGCAGCGTCTACCAGATTATCCATAAGGAGACACACCATGGCTTCTCAACGAGGAGAGTCAGCTGCGCCTGCGAAGGCCGCCCGCAAGGGCCTCGACAAATCCCACTACCTTTACATGGCCGTCATCGCCGCCGTAATCCTGGGCGCCGTTCTCGGACTGCTGTTCCCCGAGGTCGGCAAATCCCTCAAGCCCCTCGGGGATGGCTTCATCAAGCTCATTAAAATGATGATTGCACCAATCATCTTCTGCACCATCGTCCTGGGCATCGGCTCCATCGCCAAGGCCGCAACTGTTGGCAAGGTGGGTGGCCTGGCGCTGGGCTACTTCGTGGTCATGTCCACTTTCGCCCTCGCCATCGGCCTGGTGGTGGGCAACCTGATCCACCCCGGCGAAGGCCTCAAGCTGACCCCTTACGATCCCACCAAGAAGGCTGCCACCGACAGCACTGTCGACTTTCTGCTGGGCATCATCCCCGGGGATATTCCGGTCCTGCCCACGCTCCTCGCGGCCATCCTGGTAGGTTTTGCCCTCCAGAAGATGGGCCCGCAGGGCGCACCAATCCTTAAGGCTATCGGGCACGGCCAGGCGCTGGTCTTCCGCATCCTCATCATGATCATGTGGCTCGCCCCGGTGGGTGCCTTCGGCGCCATCGCCGCCGTGGTCGGTGCCACCGGATTCCAGGCGATCATCAGCATGTTCACGCTGATGGTGGCGTTCTACATCACGTGCGCACTGTTCATTGTGGTAATCCTGGGCGGAATCCTCCAGGTTGTGGCCGGCGTGAGTATCTTCAGGCTCATGAAGTACCTGGCCCGTGAGTACCTGCTGATCTTCTCCACCTCATCTTCCGAAGCTGCCCTGCCGCGCCTCATCGCCAAGATGGAACACCTGGGCGTTTCCAAGCCGGTTGTCGGCGTCACCGTCCCCACCGGCTACTCCTTCAACCTCGATGGCACAGCTATCTACTTGACGATGGCATCCCTGTTCGTTGCCAACGCCATGGGCACCCCGCTGGACCTCGGCGCCCAGGTTTCCCTGCTCATCTTCATGATCATCGCCTCGAAGGGTGCGGCCGGCGTGACCGGTGCGGGCCTGGCAACGCTGGCCGCCGGACTCCAGGCGCACAAGCCGGAACTGCTGGGCGGCGTGGGCATGATCGTAGGCATCGACCGCTTTATGTCCGAGGCCCGGGCCCTGACCAACTTCACCGGCAACGCTGTTGCCACCGTGCTGATCGGCACCTGGGTCAAGGAGATCGACGGCGAGCAGGTCACCAAGGTGCTTTCCGGCGAACTCCCCTTCGACGAGCAGACCATGATGCCGGGTCACGGTGACCGGTTGGGCACGTCCGCCGCCAACTCAGAGGCGGTGGCGCACGCCTAAGATGCGCCCCTGACCCTGGGATAAAAACCGCCCGTGCAGCCCTGCTGCACGGGTGGTTTGTCTGCCCGGCGGGCCAACCTTCGACCTCTAGTAGAAGGTAAAGGCTCAGAATGCACACAAAGTCAAGTTCCCTCGAATACCGTGTCGGGACCTGTAACCTAGGTGAAAAGCAGGATAGGCGCTGGAACATCAGCGGCAGGACAATCACCGTCATCGAAAGTGTGGATAGATACGTGAGCAGCGAACAGGGTTCGGCAACTCTGGATGGCACGGAACTCGATCTGGAAGACGCCGTGATGGGTCCCACCGGGCGCCCCCACCGCGAGTTTCCGGAACCCGCTCCCCTGTCATCCCACGGTCCCGCGCGCGTGATCGCCATGGTCAACCAGAAGGGTGGCGTCGGCAAGACCACGTCCACGATTAACCTGGCTGCGGCCCTCGCCGAATACGGCCGCAGGGTGCTGCTGGTCGACTTTGACCCTCAAGGCGCTCTGTCGGCCGGCCTGGGCATCAATCCCCATGAACTGGACCTGACAGTCTACAACGTCCTGATGGACCGCAAAGTGGATATCCGCGACGCTATCCGTCAGACCGGCGTCGAAAACGTTGATCTGCTGCCGGCCAATATTGATCTCTCCGCCGCCGAGGTGCAGCTTGTTAATGAGGTTGCCCGGGAGCAGGTCCTGGACAGGGCGCTGAAGAAGGTTGAGGACGATTACGACGTCGTCCTCATCGACTGCCAGCCGTCGCTGGGCCTGCTGACCGTCAATGCCCTGACTGCCGCGCACGGCGTGATCATTCCGCTGATCTGCGAGTTTTTCGCACTCCGCGCGGTGGCCTTGCTGGTGGAGACCATCGACAAAGTCCAGGACAGGCTCAACCCCCGCCTCCAGGTGGACGGTGTCCTCGCCACCATGTACGACGCCCGCACGCTGCACAGCCGCGAAGTCATCACCCGCCTGGTGGAAGCCTTCGGCGACAAAGTCTTCGAGACGGTCATCAAGCGCTCCATCAAGTTTGCCGATGCCACGGTGGCAGCAGAACCGATCACCAGCTACGCCGGCAACCACATCGGAGCGGATGCGTACCGCCGGCTGGCGAAGGAACTGATTTCGCGCGGCGGCGCACCCTAGCCAGGCCGTGGCTGAGTCCAAGCACGGCTTTGAGGTCCGGCTGGCCAACTTCACCGGGCCGTTTGACCTCCTGTTGGGGCTCATCGCCAAACATCAGCTGGATATCACCGAGGTGGCCATCGCCACCGTCACCGATGAATTCATCAAGTACATCAGGAAGCTCCAGAGGCTGGGCGAGGACTGGGCGCTGGACGAGGCCAGCGAATTCCTGGTCGTCGCCGCAACGCTCCTGGACCTCAAGGCAGCACGGCTGCTGCCGACCGGCGAGGTGGAGGACGACGAGGACATCGCCCTGCTTGAGGCCCGCGACCTTCTCTTTGCCAGGCTGCTGCAGTACAAGGCATTCAAGCAGGTGGCCGCGCTAATGGCCGTCACCCTGGAACAGGAGGAGCAGCGTTTCCCCCGGCAGGTTGCCCTCGAGGAACACTTCACCGCCATGCTGCCGGAACTGGTGTGGAAGCACACGCCGCAGCAATTCGCGCGCCTGGCCGAAGCCGCCCTGCAGCCGAAAGCGCCCAAGGCCACCGAGGTTGGCCTGTCGCACCTGCATGGCAGCGCCGTCAGCGTGAAGGAACAGGCCGAGATTCTGGGCCTCAGGCTGCAGTTGGGAAAGCCGCTGTCGTTTCGGGCGCTGATCGCCGACGCCGACTCCACCCTGGTGGTGGTAGCCCGGTTCCTGGCCTTGCTGGAGATGTTCCGGGACAGGGCGGTGTCCTTTGACCAGGTGTCGCCGTTGGGCGATCTCACCGTGCGCTGGATTGCGGGCGGGATGGACTGTGCAACAGAAACGCTGATCAAGCAATACGAAGAATATGGGGAGCAGACGTGACTGAGGACGTTCCGGCCGCGCCGACGGCAGGTGCACCGGGCGACGCGCCGCAGGGCTCTTCGGAAGTGCACGGGCTCCCCGGCGGTGCCAAAGCCGCCCTTGAGGCGGTCCTGATGGTCCTGGACCAGCCGGCCACCGCTACTGAACTCGCCACGGGCCTCAGCCTGACGGTCGCCGCCGTCGAACAGTTGCTGGCGGAACTGCAGGCGGAGTATAGCGGCTATACTGTTAAAGCCCCGGACATGGACGATTCCAGCGTTGCTGGTTTCACCTCCACCCCCCGGGGTTTTGAATTGCGGAGCATCGCCGGTGGCTGGCGGATCTATTCCCGCGCAGACTTCGCCGACATTGTGGGCCGGTTTGTGCTGGAGGGTCAGACGGCCAGGCTGACGCAGGCAGCTCTGGAAACACTTGCTGTCATCGCGTATCGCCAGCCAGTCTCCAGGGCCAGGGTCTCCGCAATTCGAGGAGTCAATGTCGATTCTGTCGTGCGGACATTGACCCAGCGCGGGCTGATCGAAGACTCGGGAAATGATCCTGAATCGGGAGCCATCCTCTACCGGACTACATCATATTTTCTGGAACGGATGGGAATCGGCTCCGTGGCGGAACTGCCGCAGCTCGCACCCCATCTTCCGGGGCTCGAGGGCATCGCGGAGTTCTACGACGCCGACAGAATGTAGCCGGGACATCCCGTCTGCGCACAAGAGTATTCATCAGGGCAGATAAATTCTGCATGGCTGGCTAGGGTTGTTCTTGGACAACTTGCCGGTCAACATATCGAAGGACGGGTCATGACACAGGCGGGACGCCAGGGTTCACCACGTAACAGTTCAGGACGAAACAGTCCAGAACGCAATCCCGGACAGGGCGGCGCTAGCCGTAATCCGGCGCAGGGCGGCGAAGGCCGCAACCCTGCACAGGGCGGCGGATTCCGCGCCGGCGCCGGCAAGCGCAACGCCGGTTTCGGTGGCGGCGACAGGCCCTACAAGGCACCGAAGCCGCGCGAAGAGCGCTTTGTCGATCCGGATGAAGCCCCCGCCGCTCCGGCCGGTCGAGGGGACTCCGCCTGGAAGCCCGCGGCTGCCCCCTCATCGCGGAAGCCGGCTGCCCGGAAGCCGGGCGCTAAAAAGGCGCCGGGCACTCCCGGGGCACTCAAGCCCAAGCCACGCGCCGGCAAGCCCGGTGCAGCCGCGTCACGCGCATTTGGCAGCGAACGCTTCGGGCAGAACCTTGGCCCTGTGCGCAAGCCTTCGCGCAAGCGCGGACCCCGCGGCCCCGTTCCGCAGTCTGAAATGCACGACGCCGACGGCACGCGCCTGCAGAAGGTCATGGCCCAGGCCGGCGTGGCGTCGCGCCGCGTCTGTGAAGAAATGATCGCCGAAGGCCGGGTAGAAGTTGACGGCCAGGTGGTCACTGAGCTTGGTGTCCGCGTGGACCCCAAGACCGCCGTCATCCACGTGGACGGCCTGCGCATCCAGCTCGACGAAAACCTCGTGTATATGGTCTTCAACAAGCCCAAGGGCGTGGTGTCCACCATGGAGGACCCCGACGGCCGTCCCTGCATCAGCGATTTTGTGCGGAAGACCCACCAGGGCGAGCGACTGTTCCACGTGGGCCGGCTGGACGTCGCCACCGAGGGCCTGCTGCTGCTCACGAACGACGGCGAACTGGCCAACCGGCTCACCCACCCGTCCTACGAGGTCCCGAAGACCTACCTGGTCCAGGTCCGCGGCCCGTTCCCGCAGGGAATCGGCGCCCAGCTCAAGGAAGGCGTGGAGCTTGAGGACGGCTTCGCCTCCGTGGACTCCTTCAAGCTGGTTGACTCCACTCCGGGCCACGTGCTCATCGAAGTGATTCTGCACTCCGGCAAGAACCGGATTGTCCGGCGCTTGTTCGATGAGGTGGGTTTCCCTGTCCTGCGCCTGGTGCGCGTCAAGGTGGGCCCCATCGGCCTGGGCGACCAGCGCCAGGGCAGCATCCGCAACCTTGGCAAGCAGGAAGTCGGCCACCTGCTGGCGTCCGTAGGGCTCTGAGGCATGTCCGCATTTCGCTCGCACGGGCGCGGACATCTCAACGGACCAGTGGTGGTGATTGGCACCGGTCTGCTTGGTACCAGCATTGGACTGGGCCTGCGGGGACGCGGCGTGCCCGTGTTCCTCTCTGATCCGTCGCCCACCAATCAGGCCATAGCCGTGGACATCGGCGCCGGCCAGCCGCTGGGTCAGCTCGGGGACGAGGCGCCGGAACTCGTGGTCGTGGCAGCACCGCCGGATGTGACGGCACACGTTGTGACGCGCGCGCTGGCCGACTACCCCGATTCCGTGGTGGTGGACATCGCCAGCGTCAAGGCGGCCATCCTTGCGGATTTGCAGGGCAGCGGCGCTGACATGGCCCGTTACGTGGGCACGCACCCGATGGCAGGACGCGAAAAGTCCGGTCCCGTGGCCGCCCGCGGTGAGCTTTTCACCTCCATGCCGTGGGTGGTTTGCCCGAGCCCGGAATCATCCGCCGCCGCCCTGCAGGCAGCGCGTTCCCTGGCCACCGATCTCGGTGCCGTGGTTTCGGAGTTCACCTCTGACGAACACGATGCGGCAGTGGCGCTGGTGTCGCACCTGCCGCAGGTCATGTCATCGCTGCTGGCCAGCCGGCTGCAGGGGACACCACTTCATGCGCTGTCCCTTGCCGGCAACGGTCTGCGGGATGTCACCCGGATTGCGGCCAGCGATCCCGCCTTGTGGGTCCAGATCCTCGGCGGCAACTCGGGGAAGGTCGTGGAGATTCTTTACAGTGTCCGGGAGGATCTGAACCGGCTCATCGGAACCCTGGAGGATCCCGTGGGGCCGGGCGCCAGGCTGGACCTGGCCCAGCTGATCAGCGAAGGCAACGCCGGGCAGGCCCGCATCCCGGGCAAGCACGGCGGACCGCCCCAGGCGTACTCGTGGCTGACGGTCCTGGTCGACGATCGGCCGGGCCAAATCGCGAAGCTCCTCACCGAAATCGGCGAGATCGGCGTCAACGTGGAGGACCTGAGGCTTGACCATTCCTCGGGGCAGAACGTAGGCATGGTGGAACTCTCGGTGCTGCCAAACAAGCATGACCACCTGATCGAAGCACTCAACGACCGCGGATGGCGGGTACTGCAGTAATGACACAGGAACTTCTTGACACCGTGCCGGCCTTGCGGGTCGGCAGGCCTTTGGTGGTAGCCATCGACGGGCCTTCAGGCTCCGGCAAGTCCAGCGTCAGCAAGGAAGTGGCCCGCAGGCTTCACCTTGCCTACCTGGACACCGGCGCCATGTACCGGGCCCTGACCTGGTTCTGCGTCACCAGCGGGATTGATCTCACCGATGCCGCCGCCGTGGAACAGGCTGCCCGGGACATCGTTCTGGACCTGAGCACCACACCCCAGGAGGAATACGTCCGCGTGGACGGGACCGACGTCACGGATGAAATCCGCGAACCGGCCATTTCATCGGCGGTCAGTGCGGTAGCCACCACCCTGGGCGCCCGTACCGAACTGATCCGCCGGCAGCGGGCACTCATCGAACTGCACCACCGCCGCATAGTGGTGGAAGGGCGGGACATCACTACAGTCGTCGCGCCCGGCGCAGAAGTCCGGATGCTGCTGACGGCCAGTGAGGAAGCGCGGCTTCGCCGCCGCGGCATCCAGTTGGGCGGCACCCAGAACGCGGCGCAGCTCGCCGCCCAGGTCACGCAGCGTGATGCCAAGGATTCCACAGTGGTGAACTTCACCCAGGCCGCCGACGGCGTGGTCACCCTGGATTCGTCGGAGTTGGACTTCGCCGAAACTGTCGACGCCGCGCTCGTGATCGTCACGAAGGTGCTCAACCGTGACTGACGGCGTGCGGCTTCCTTCCGTCCTGACCATGACCTGGAGCCGGCCTGTTGGCTGGTTACTGGACCACGTGGTGTACCGAACGTCCGTAAGCGGACGGGACAACGTCCCCACCGGCGGGCCGGTCATTTTCGCCGGCAACCACATCAGTTTCCTGGACGGGCCGGTGATGTTTGGTGCATCACCGCGCCCCATGCACATCCTTGTCAAGAAGGAGATGTTCAAGGGTTTCCTCGGCCGGGTCCTCCACGCCTCCGGGCAACTCCCGGTGGACCGTTCCGGGGACCGGGCAGCGCTGCTGCAGGGCAAGCACCTGCTCGACGCCGGCCGTTGCGTCGGGATTCTTCCTGAAGGCACCCGGGGGACCGGGCAGGCGACGGATATCAACAACGGCGTCGCATGGCTGGCGCTGAACTCGGGGGCACCCGTGGTTCCGGTAGCGATTCTCGGCACCCGCAGCGGCGACGAACATCTCGACTCGGTCCCCAAACCGGGGCGACGCTTCCACGTCAGCTTCGGCAATGCCCTGACCCTCAGCCGCAATTCCGGCGAAACCGGCCGTGCTTCAATGGACAGGGCGGCAAGGGAAATCCGTGCTGCGCTTGCGGGGCACGTCCAGGAGACCATCCAACATAGTGGGCAGTCTTTGCCCCACGCGGATTTCCGCACGAACTTCACAGCAGTAGCCGGGACGCCGGCAGATGAGCACATAAGGAAAGCGCAATGAGCGATACGACTCAAACCTCCGGCCACTCCGGCGCCGGCGAAGACGAATACACGCCCACCGGCACGGACCAGGTGGCCGAGCGGCTGGCCGCCATTGACGACGACGAAGCGGAGATGCGTGCCGCGTCGCTCCGGGCCGGCCTGGCGGACTATGACCTTGATGAGGACGATGCGGCCCTGCTGAGCGGGGAGTACGACGACGAGGACTTCGACGGTCCGGTCAAGCTCGATCCCGTCCTGGCCATTATCGGCCGCCCCAACGTGGGCAAATCCACGCTGGTGAACCGTATCCTTGGCCGGCGCGAAGCCGTCGTTGAAGATACCCCGGGCGTGACGCGCGACCGCGTCATGTACTCGGCGCACTGGAACGGGCGCAACTTCACCCTGGTGGACACCGGCGGGTGGGAACACGATGCCCGCGGCATCCACGCCCGGGTGGCCGAACAGGCTGAAATGGCTGTGGAGCTCGCCGACGCCGTGCTCTTCGTGGTGGATTCCGCTGTGGGCGCCACAGCGACGGATGAGGGCGTCATGAAGATGCTCCGCCGCAGCAAGAAGCCGGTCATCATGGTGGCCAACAAGGTGGACGATTTCGCACAGGAGGCTGACTCCGCCACCCTGTGGGGGCTTGGCTTTGGCGAGCCCTACCCCGTCTCCGCCCTGCACGGCCGCGGCGTTGCCGACCTCCTGGACCACGTCATGGACACTCTGCCCGAGTTCTCCACGATCGAGGGCCTGGAACGCTCCGGCGGGCCGCGCCGCATCGCACTGATTGGCCGCCCCAACGTGGGCAAATCATCGCTCCTGAACAAGCTGGCAGGCTCGGAGCGCGTGGTGGTGGACAACACCGCCGGCACCACTCGCGACCCCGTGGATGAGTTCATTGAACTCGGTGACCGCACCTGGCGCTTTGTGGACACGGCGGGCATCCGCCGCCGCCAGCACATGGCGCAGGGTGCCGACTACTATGCCTCCCTCCGCACGCAGGCCGCGCTCGAGAAGGCGGAGGTCGCCGTCGTTCTCCTCGCGGTGGATGAGGTGCTCAGCGAGCAGGACGTCCGCATCTTGCAGCTGGCCATCGAATCCGGCCGTGCGCTGGTGCTTGCCTTCAACAAGTGGGACCTGCTCGACGACGAACGCCGCACCTACCTGGAGCGCGAGATCGAGCAGGATCTGGCCCATGTGGCCTGGGCTCCGCGGGTCAACATTTCTGCACTCACCGGCTGGCACAAGGACCGTCTGGTTCCCGCCCTGGACCTGGCCCTGGAGAACTGGGACAAGCGCATTCCCACCGGCAGGCTCAATGCCTTCCTGGGCGAACTGGTAGCGGCGCACCCGCACCCGGTCCGCGGCGGAAAGCAGCCACGCATCCTCTTCGGCACCCAGGCATCCAGCCGGCCGCCCAAGTTCGTTCTGTTCACCACCGGGTTCCTGGACCCGGGCTACCGCCGTTTCATCACGCGCAGGCTCCGTGAAACGTTCGGGTTTGAAGGCACGCCCATCGAGGTCAACATGCGGGTCCGCGAAAAGCGCGGCAAGAAGCGTTAATTACGACACACCGGGGGTGTGCGGGTGGCAAAGTGTCACCGGCACCCTCCGCGATCGTGTAAGCTTTTCAAGGTGGTTCGGCCGGACTGCTGAGTGGAAATCCTGGCAAACATTTGGATTGAAACGAAGCGGAGAACGGCGGAGCTAACGGGCTGTAGCGCAGCTTGGTAGCGCACTTGACTGGGGGTCAAGGGGTCGCAGGTTCAAATCCTGTCAGCCCGACCAAAACAGAAGCGCCCCGGAGAATTTGTCTCCGGGGCGCTTCTGTTTTGTGCCGGCTTTTGCGGAAAATTCCTACAGGATGTTCCGGAAATTCCTTATTTCAGGAACCTGGATGTCCTGCGGTCCGCCAATACCTTTCCCTGGGTCTGGCAGGTGGGGCAGTACTGCAGGGCCGTGTCGGCGAACGACACCTCCCGGACCGTGTCCCCACATACCGGGCAGGCCTCGCCGGTCCGGGCATGGACCCGCATGTGGCTGCGTTTGACGTCCTTGAGTTCACTGGGCGGCTTGCCCGCGGCCTCGGCCAGGGCTGTGCCCAGGATGCTGTGGATCGCGTCGAACAAAACCTGTACGGTCTCTCGGTCCAGTGACTTGGCGATGGCGAAGGGGGAGATCCTGGCGGCGTGCAGGATTTCGTCGCTGTAAGCGTTTCCGATCCCTGCTATCACGCTCTGGCTCCGCAGGACTCCCTTGACCTGCTGGGAACTGGCGCCCAGGATCCCTGCCAGCGTCTCGGCGTCGAACTCTTGGCTGAACGGGTCCGGCCCGAGGGCCGCGATGCCCGGCACATCATGGGGGTCGCGCACCACGTACACCGCCAGGCTCTTTTTCGTCCCGGCCTCGGTAAGATCCATGCCGTGGCGCCCGTCGGGGCCCGTGAATGCGAGCCGCGCGGCGATGTAGCCCTTGCCCAGCCGGAGCTGCGTGTCGGCCGGGGAGTCGGTGAACCGGACCCAGCCCGCCCTGGCGAGGTGGAAGACAAACGAGGGCCCGTCAGTGTCAACGCTGACGAACTTTCCGAACCGCCGCACGCTGGCGACAGTGCAGCCCTCCAGCGCGGCATAAGGCGGATCTGCGGTCTTAAGGACGGCGAATGAGACGATCTGGACTTTTTGCACCATCGATCCGCGCAGCTGCCCATCCAGGAATCCCGCCAAGCCTGCAACCTCTGGGAGCTCCGGCATGGCTCTACCTGGGGTCGGCCTGGCCGTCGGCTATCGCTGGCTTTGAAGTGGACCCTGGGTCCGGCGCGGGGTCGTGGATTGCCAGCGCAAGTGCGGGGTCCTGAACCGCCTTGGCAGCCTGGGAGCGGTCGGCGTCGGCTTTCTTGAGCGCCTTGACCTTTTTGCCGCGCAGCCGCCAGATCTTCCACAGGATGACGCCAGCCACAAAAACTACGACAGCGGCGACAGCCGAGATCTGCGTCCACAGCGGGAACCAAGTGGCTTCGGTTCCCAGGATTCGTTGACCGTTGTGCGCGGCCTCGGAGTTGCCGAACGTGATGCCCGCGGTCAGCAGGTTGGGCATCGCGAGGGCCACGGCGGCAAACAGGAACACGAGTATCCAGGCCCACCCGATCTTTTTGTGCGTTGCCTGCCATGCGACCAGGAGAGGCAATAGAGTGAAAACGAACCCGTAGAACATTCCCAACTGGATGCCGGCACCAAGATTCCCCTGCACCTGGCTACGGATGACGTTCGCCCACCAGACCGGCAGGATAGCCGCGAGGGCGAAGAATGCGATGACGAGGACCAGCAACGCCACTGCGCCGAGAATGATCCGCGGTGCCCAGTTTCCCTTTATCCTGGGCGTTTCCTGTGCAGGTGATCTCATGGGTCCCATCATGTCAGAATCATCCTCGAACGCTTGTGGAGTTGTGCCTATACTTTCAGCGGCGGCTTGTTTTTTAGGCCCCGTTGACAGTGGTGATTGACCCGATGAAAGGCCCCTGATGAGCAACATTCCCGAAGACCTGTCCTACACCGCTGAGCACGAGTGGATAACCGCACCGAACGCCGACGGCGTGGTCCGGGTGGGCATAACAGATTTCGCCCAGGACGCCCTTGGGGATGTTGTGTACGCGCAGATGCCTGAGGCCGGCAGCAAAGTGACGGCGAATGAAGTGGTGGGCGAGGTGGAATCCACCAAGAGCGTCAGCGACATTTACGCGCCCGTGAGCGGCGAAGTGGTGGCCCGCAACGAGTCCCTCGACACCGATTCGGCGTTGATCAACACGGATCCGTATGGCGATGGCTGGCTGATCGAGATCAAACTCGCTGAAGCTGACGCAGTGGAGTCTTTGCTCAGTGCATCCGAGTACGAACAACAGGTAGGCTAAACCTAACGGCTTCATCCGGTCAGGCCCACGGGCGTCTTCGCACGTCAGTGGCCGGATCGGGGCCCGAGTCGGATCTGCGCGGGGTGTCCGTCAGGGAAATGTTGAATGCAGGCGTGTGAGCTGCAGTGAATGAGGAGGAATCCATGGTTGGCCACAAAAAGGACCATGCCGAAGGCGATTACGGCAAGGGTGCGGCCAGGGCTTCGGAGACCACCTCTATACACCTCACCCCCGTCACCGACGAACCCGCCATCGCGCCGAGGCTGTCGTCAGACGAACGTTCGTCCGTGGAGGCGCTGCCTGCCGGCTCGGCCCTCCTGGTAGCCCACAGCGGACCGAATGCCGGCGCACGCTTCCTGCTGGACACGGACTCCACCACCGCCGGCCGTCACCCGGACGCCGACATCTTCCTCGATGACGTCACCGTGTCTCGCCGCCACGTCGAGTTCCGCCGCACCGCCCGGAGCTTTGAAGTGGTGGACACCGGCAGCCTCAACGGCACGTACGTCAACCACGACCGTGTGGACAGCGTTGAGCTCAAATCCGGAAACGAAGTCCAGATCGGCAAGTTCCGCCTCACCTTCTACCTCAGCCCTGCCCGCGCAGCAGGCCGCGACTGATACCGGGACAGTTGCCTGTGGCAATGGCACAACCGGAACGCCGGGGGCCCCAAGTCCTGAACATCGGGGAAGTCCTCGCCCAGCTCAGCGGCGATTTTCCCGGCATGAGTGCGTCGAAAATCAGGTTCCTTGAGGAAAAGGGACTGATCAACCCGCGCCGTACCCCGGCCGGCTACCGGCAGTACGCGGAAAGCGATGTTGAGCGTCTCCGGTTTGTGCTCGCCCTGCAACGGGACCAGTACCTTCCCCTGAAAGTCATCAAGGACTACCTTGATGCCATCGACAGGGGAGAGCGCCCGGAAAACCTCCCGCCTGGCGTCGTGGTTTCGCCGCGGATCGTGTCTGATGAACTGGCTGCGGAGCTCCAAAACCGCGGACGGAATTTCAGTGAGGAACAATTGCGGGCCGAGTCCGGTGCGAGCGTCCCCCTGTTGCAGTCGCTGCTTAGCTTTGGGCTGGTCAGCCACAGCAACGGCAAGTTTGATGAAAACGCGCTCCAGGTGGCCCGGGCCTGCGTGCAATTGGAGGGCCACGGCCTGGAGCCGCGCCACCTGCGTCCGTTCCAGGCCGCCGCCGAACGTGAATTCGGTCTCGTGGAGCGGGCGGTTGCCCCCCTCGCCTCCCGTCGCGATTCCGCCTCTCAGTCTCGGGCTGCCGAAGCCGCCCGTGAAATCAGTGAGCTTTGTTTGATTCTGCACCGCGCCCTGGTGCAGGACCGGATCTCCCGTATGGATATCTGATGATCGAAGTCGAGATCGTGGGCGTTCGCATCGAGTTGCCGTCCAACCAGCCGCTGGTCCTCCTGCGCGAGATCCATGGTGAGCGCCACGTGCCCATTTGGATCGGAACGCCCGAGGCCAGCGCCATCGCCCTGGCCCAGCAAGGGGTGGTGCCGCCGCGGCCCATGACTCATGACCTTCTGGTGGACGTGGTGGAATCCCTGGGCCATTCGGTGGTCAGCGTAAACATCGTGGCGGTCGAGGACAATATCTTCTACGGCCAGCTCCAGTTCGAGAACGGCACCACTGTCAGTTCGCGCGCGTCGGATGCCCTGGCGATTGCGTTGCGGGCCAAGTGCCGCATCTGGTGTGCTGACTCAGTTATGGACGAAGCCGGCGTCCGCATTACAGAACACGATGAAGGTGAGGATGCGGAGCCGGGCCCCACCGTGGACGAGGAGCGGGAACTGCGGCGTTTCCGTGAGTTCCTGGACGACGTGGAGCCCGAGGATTTCGAAGGCTGATGTCACGTTAAGGTTAAAGTTCAGGCTGAACGTTCCGACACGACTCGCTAAGCGTCCTAGATCTTTGACCTGAGGACGCCGCGGGCCTAACGTCGAAGGTATCAAGCTCCCATTGCTTACAGCAACCGCGCAAGTCACACTGTAAAAGTAGGACCCCCGCGAAATTACATGCATGGACTTCATGTGTGCACCGGCTGGTGCAGTGGTCCCCGGGAGCTTATGACAAGGAGGATCCAGGTGAGTCCCAAAGGCGAAGCAGGCGGGCTAAAGCAGCCCACAACGGCTGGTGTGGCCCTGCCCGCGAGCGGTGCCCAGGGCCTCCTGTTTACTGAAGACCTCCCCGTCCTTGACGAAGACGCCGGCTACCGCGGACCCACGGCCTGCAAGGCCGCCGGCATAACGTACCGCCAGTTGGACTACTGGGCGCGCACCGGGCTGGTTGAACCTGCCGTCCGTGGTGCTGCCGGCTCCGGGTCGCAGCGGCTTTATGGTTTCCGCGACATCCTGGTGCTCAAAGTCGTCAAGCGCCTGCTGGACACGGGGGTCTCCCTTCAGCAGATCCGTTCAGCGGTGGAGCACCTGCGCGAACGCGGTGTTGAGGATCTGGCACAGATCACGCTTATGAGCGACGGCGCGAGCGTTTACGAATGCACGTCCGCTGACGAGGTCATCGACCTTGTGCAGGGCGGCCAGGGCGTTTTCGGTATCGCCGTGGGCCGGGTCTGGCGCGAAGTTGAGGGCAGCCTGGCATCCCTGCCGAGCGAACACGCAGCAGTGCAGTCCTTTCCGGACGACGAGCTGAGCAAGCGGCGCGCCGCACGCAAGATCAGCTGAGCGGGTTCCTGCAGACAACGGACAGAAGAGGCCACCCCGCGGGGTGGCCTCTTCTGTTGTCCGCCGGAATCCCGTTAGGCGTCCGGTACTGCCGGAATTGTCCGGGGACCTAACGCTGGGTTCGGTTGCGCAGTCCGCTGCCTGCCGCAAGCAGGTTGGCCAGGAGGGCGTCGAACAGGGCTGCCGAGGATTTGGCCGATTCGCCCGGCCAGTGGTGCACAGGGTAGGCGGCACCCTGGATCTGCTGCCAGTTGGCCTGTTCCGGGATGCGCGGACTTAGCAGCAGGTCGCCAAACATCGATTCCATCTCCGCGAGCCGGTAGGAGTGTTCGGACGAGCCCGTGCGCACACGGTTGGCCACTATGCCCGCGGGGGAGAGGTTCGGTGCAAATTCCTGTTTGAAGAGCTGGATGGCGCGCATGGTCCGTTCGGTGCCGGCCACAGAAAAGAGACCGGGTTCAGCCACCAGCGCCACTTTGTCGCTCGCGGACCATGCCATCCGGGTCAGGCCGTTGAGGGACGGCGGGCAGTCGATGAGTACCAGCTCATAGTTTGTGGCGCCGGACAGGACTCCGGAGAGCCGGCGGAGGTCGCGGCGGCCAAGGTCGGGGCGGTCGTAGATGCCGGTGTAGGCCGAACCAACCGCGACGTCCAGCACGGCCTGGCCGGATCCGTTTAAGTGCCCCCGCGCCGTCCACGAGCTGCCCGCGACATTATCAGCCAGCTTGGTCCGGCGTGGGCTTTTGAGCATCCGGCCGATGTCCAGGTGGTCCCCGGGCTGCACGCCGAGGGCTGTGGTCGCGTCTGCATGGGGATCAAGGTCCACGACGAGTGTGGGGATGCCCGCGGCCAGCGCCGCAGACGCCAATCCTGTGGTGACGGAAGTCTTGCCGACTCCGCCCTTGAGGCTGCTGATGCTGACTACTTGCACTTGTGAGACCAAAACCTAACGCCGGCTGCCGTGTTGGGGGTAATGTTTGCTCCGGTAGTGCCGAAGCCGGGCGGCTCCTGCCGCCTTATTCATCATATGTGGCTATGCCGGCGATTACCGCCTTATGGGAGCGAGGCATGGCATTGCGGCCCGGTAAGTGGGCCGGTTGTGCCAGCCTTTGTCGATGCACGCGGGACATGACAGAGGTTTCTGTGACTGTGGACACAATGATTTGTGTTTGTGGCTACAGGTCTTGGACACTGTGACCACCTACCGATATACCCGCAATGATGCAGGAGAAGTATGTTTTCCAAGATTCTGGTGGCCAACCGCGGCGAAATCGCGATTAGGGCCTTCCGCGCCAGCTACGAACTGGGCGCCAAGACCGTTGCCGTTTTTCCCAACGAAGACCGTAACTCGATCCACCGCCAGAAGGCCGATGAGGCGTATCTGATCGGCGAAGAGGGACACCCCGTCCGCGCATATCTGGACGTTGCCGAGGTTGTGCGGGTAGCCAAGGAATCCGGTGCCGACGCCATCTACCCCGGTTACGGCTTCCTCTCCGAAAACCCGGACCTGGCCCGCGCTGCCCAAGAGGCGGGAATCACCTTCGTTGGCCCGCCGGCTGAGGTGCTGGAGCTTGCCGGCAACAAGGTGGCGGCACTCAAGGCCGCACGTGAGGCCGGCATTCCAGTCCTTAAGTCGAGTGAGCCCACGAAGGACCTGGACGAACTGATCGCTGCGGCTGACGAGATCGGCTTCCCCATCTTCGCGAAGGCTGTGGCTGGCGGTGGCGGACGCGGCCTGCGCCGGGTCGACACGCGTGAGGCCCTTCCGGAGGCCCTGCAGGCGGCCATGCGCGAAGCCGATGCGGCTTTCGGTGACCCCACCATGTTCCTGGAGCAGGCAGTTCTTCGCCCGCGCCACATCGAGGTGCAGATCCTGGCGGACGCCGAGGGCAACGTCATCCACCTGTTCGAGCGGGACTGCTCCATCCAGCGCCGCCACCAGAAGGTCATTGAGATCGCGCCGGCGCCCAACCTGGACGAGGGCATCCGCCAGGCCCTCTATCGTGACGCCGTGAAGTTCGCGAAGGCCCTCAACTACGTCAACGCCGGAACCGTGGAGTTCCTGGTGGATACCGTTGGCGAACGCGCCGGACAGCACGTCTTCATCGAAATGAACCCCCGCATCCAGGTGGAACACACTGTCACCGAGGAAGTGACGGACGTTGACCTGGTGCAGGCCCAGCTGCGGATCGCATCCGGCGAAACCCTGGCGGACCTTGGCCTCTCCCAGGACACTGTCCAGCTCAAGGGCGCTGCACTGCAGTGCCGCATCACCACGGAGGACCCGGCAAACGGGTTCCGTCCCGACGTCGGGAAGATCACCGGCTACCGTTCTGCCGGCGGCGCCGGTGTACGGCTCGACGGCGGCACCGTTTACGCAGGTGCCGAAATCAGCCCGCACTTCGACTCCATGCTGGTCAAGCTCAGCTGCCGTGGCCGAGACTACCCTGCCGCCGTAGCCCGTGCACGCCGCGCCCTGGCGGAATTCCGTATCCGCGGTGTATCCACCAACATTTCCTTCCTGCAGGCCGTTTTGGACGATGCCGACTTCATTGCCGGCAACGTGGCAACGAACTTCATCGACGAGCGTCCGCAGCTCCTGAAGGCCCGGGTCTCCGCTGACCGCGGCACAAAGCTCCTCAACTGGCTGGCCGAAGTGACGGTCAACAAGCCCCACGGCGAGCTCACAGTGCACTCGGATCCGGCCAGAAAGCTGCCAGCCGTAGGCGATCAGGAGCCGGCCGCCGGCTCCCGCCAGCGCCTGCAGGAGCTCGGCCCGGAAAGCTTCGCGAAGGCCCTGCGTGAACAGACTGCCGTTGCCGTCACGGACACCACTTTCCGCGATGCCCACCAGTCGCTGCTGGCCACCCGGGTTCGCACCCGCGACCTCGTAGCGGCTGGCCCGGCAGTCACTGCGCTGCTGCCGGAGCTCTTGTCCGTCGAAGCCTGGGGCGGCGCCACCTACGACGTGGCACTGCGCTTCCTCGGCGAGGACCCGTGGGACCGCCTTGCGGCCTTGCGGAAGGCGCTGCCGAATGTCTGCCTGCAGATGCTGCTGCGCGGCCGGAACACCGTTGGCTACACGCCGTACCCGGAAGAGGTGACCGAGGCTTTCGTCAACGAAGCCGCAGCCACCGGCATCGACATTTTCCGTATCTTCGATGCGCTCAATGACGTAAACCAGATGGCGCCCGCCATCCGTGCAGTCCGGGCCACTGGCACGGCAGTGGCAGAGGTAGCCCTGTGCTACACCGGCGATCTGCTGAACCCGGATGAGAAGCTCTACACGCTGGACTACTACCTGGAACTGGGACAGCGGATTGTGGACGCCGGTGCCCACATCCTGGCCATCAAGGACATGGCCGGCCTCCTGCGTCCGGCTGCGGCCGCGAAGCTGGTTGCCGCCCTGCGCGAACGCTTCGACCTCCCGGTCCACCTCCACACCCACGACACCGCCGGCGGCCAGCTGGCCACCCTGATGGCGGCAGTGGACGCCGGCGTGGACGCCGTCGACGTCGCGTCGGCGTCGCTGGCCGGCACCACCAGCCAGCCGTCTGCCTCCGCCCTCGTGGCCGCACTGGCCCATACCCCGCGGGACACCGGCCTGAGCCTGGATGCCGTCAGCTCCCTGGAGCCGTACTGGGAGGCCGTGCGCCGCGTTTATGCGCCGTTCGAATCGGGCCTGCCCGGCCCCACCGGCCGGGTCTACCAGCATGAGATCCCGGGCGGTCAGCTGTCTAACCTGCGCCAGCAGGCCATGGCGCTGGGACTGGGGGAGCGCTTCGAAGCGATCGAGGACATGTATACGGCGGCGGATCGTATCCTGGGTCGCCTGGTGAAGGTCACGCCGTCCTCGAAGGTGGTGGGCGACCTTGCCCTGCACCTGGTGGGGCTGAACGCAGACCCCGCGGACTTCAACGAGAATCCCCAGAACTACGACATCCCCGACTCCGTCATTGGGTTCCTGTCCGGCGAACTCGGCGACCCGCCCGGGGGCTGGCCGGAACCGTTCCGCACCAAGGCACTCCAGGGCCGCAGCATCAAGGTCCGCGACGTGGAGCTCAGCCCCGAGGACAGCGCCGCGCTCAAGGGCGACTCCAAGACCCGGCAAAGTACTCTGAACCGGCTGCTCTTTGATGGCCCCACCAAGGACTACCTCAAGAGCGTGGAGACCTATGGCAACATCTCCGTCCTCGACACCCGCGATTACCTCTACGGTCTTCAGCGTGGCGCCGAGCACGAGATCCAGCTCGAAAAGGGCGTCCGGCTGATCGCCTCGCTCGAGGCCGTCTCCGAGCCGGACGAAAAGGGCATGCGCACGGTGATGTGTACGCTGAACGGGCAGTCGCGCCCCGTCGTCGTCCGTGACCGTTCCGTGGTGAGTAACGTCAAGGCTGCCGAGAAGGCGGATCCGGCCCAGCCGGGCCACGTCGCCGCGCCGTTCGCCGGCGCTGTCACGGTGACGGCCAAGGCCGGCGATACGGTCAATGCGGGTGACACCGTGGCCACCATCGAAGCGATGAAGATGGAAGCATCCATCACAACGCCGGTGGCAGGCAAAGTCTCGCGCCTCGCCATTTCGGCAGTAGAGCAGGTCCAGGGCGGAGATCTCCTCCTGGTCGTTGAACACTAAGACTTAAAGCAACGCGGGGTCGCTTCCCGCCCATCCGGGTGCTGCATCGGACGGGCGGCAAGTGACCCCGCGTTTGTTGTTTCCGGCCTTGCCGGGACTGCTAGCTGCGCGGAGCGCCGTACATTTCCTCGATGACGGTCTCGAAGTCCTTCATTACCTGGGCACGCTTCACTTTCATGGACGGCGTCAGGTGGCCGGAGGCCTCGGTGAAGTCGGCCGCGACGATTCGGAAGGACTTGATGGCCTCGGCCTGGGACACCGAAGTGTTGGCCTGCGTGATGAGGTCCTGGACGGCTGCCTTGACGACGGGATTCTCCACCGCCTCCGCCAGGGTGGTGGTGTTCGGCAGGCCGTGGCGCTGCAGCCAGCCGGGAAGTGCCTCCTGGTCCAGGGTCACCAGGGCGCCGATGAACGGCCGGTTGTCGCCCACCACGAGGACCTGGGAGACCAGCGCATCGGCACGGATCTGGTCCTCCAACAGGGCCGGAACCACATTCTTGCCGCTGGCCGTGACAATGATTTCCTTCTTGCGGCCTGTGATCCAGAGGAAGCCGCTGTCATCGAGTTTTCCGATGTCGCCGGTGCGGAACCAGCCATCGGCAAACGTGTCGGCCATCAGGTCCTCACGCTGGTAATACCCGTGCATGACGCACACACCCTTGGCGAGGATTTCCCCGTCCTCGGCGATCCGGACCGAGTTTCCTGGCAGGGGTTTGCCCACGGAACCGATCTTGATCAGGGCCGGAGTGTTCACGGAAATAGGGGCGGTGGTCTCCGTCAGGCCATAACCCTCCAGGATCTGCAAGCCGATGCCCTGGAAGAAATGGCCAAGCCGTTCGCCGAGGGGACCGCCGCCGGACACGGCGTGGGCCACGTTCCCGCCCATGGCGGCACGCAACTTGCCGTAGACCAGTTTGTCGAACACAGTGTGCTGGAGTTTCAGTCCCAGGCCCACATGCCCGGCCTGCCGTGCTTTGGAGAATGCGATGGCGGTTTCCGTGGCCTTGTGGAAAATTGCGCCCTTGCCGCCGTCCTCTGCCTTGGTAAGCGCCGAGTTGTAAACTTTCTCGAACACGCGCGGCACGGCGAGGATAAACGTGGGCTGGTAGCTTTGCAGGTCCGCCAGCAGGTTCTTAATGTCTGGCGTGTGCGCCACGGTTGCCCCTGCGGCAACAGCCAGCACGGAGATGAAGCGCGCAAAGACGTGAGCCAACGGCAGGAACATAATGGTTCTGGCCTGCTCATTGACGACGTCGCCGAGTATGGCCAAGGCGTTGTCGGACAGTTCAACGAAGTTGCCGTGGGTCAGCTCGCAGCCCTTGGGCCGTCCAGTGGTGCCGGAGGTATAGATGATGGTGGCAACGTCACTGAGCCCGGCGGACGAGCGGCGCGCTTCAAGGTCGGCATCGCTGACGCCACGCCCGGCCTCGCGGACCGCGTCCAGCCCGGCGCCTTCGAGCTGCCAGACGTGCTGAAGGGCGGTGAGTCCCTCGGAGGTGGCAGCCTGCCGGATGATGTCTTCGTGGTGGGCGGACTCGCCGAAGGCGGCGACGGCACCCGAGTCGCCCAGGTTCCAGGCAACCTGGGACGGCGAGGAGGTCTCATAGATCGGCACCGACACGGCTCCGGCAAACCAGATGGCGAAGTCAACGAGTGCCCATTCGTAACGCGTGCGGGACATGATGCCCACCCTGTCACCGGCACCCACACCGCTTGCGATCAGACCCTTGGCAAGCGCGGAGACGTCGGCCAGGAAGTCCTTGGCGGAGACGTCCTGCCAGGCGCCCGCAGAATTCAGCCGCGAGAACAGTGCCGGGTTGCTGGGCTTGGCGGCCTGCCGCAGCACAAGGTGTGTGATGTTGGTTTCCGGTGGGACCACAACCAGCGGCGGAACACTGAATTCTCGCACTATAGCTCCTTCGATATCCATGGACCCGCACAGGGTATGCCTAAAGACTAATACGCCTGCAACGTGGCCGTGCAGTACTAAACCTACTGGCCAGTAACATATCCGTCAAAGGATGCTCGAACGCACGGCGCCGGGCTCCCGGCACAGTGCCCGGGGCGCGCCTACAATGAGGCACTATGTATGCAACGTCCCCCGCATCGCAGGCCGGTCCGCCCGGCCGTCCCGCGCCTTGGCGGCGGCGGCCCCGGCCTGCGCGGATGCAGCCCTGGCGGGGAGAAAGGTTCCGCGAGCATCTGCGGCTTCGGCGCAAGGGACTGGCGATCGGGATCGACATCGGCGGCACCAAAGTGGCTGCCGGTGTAGTGGACGCTGACGGCAGGATCCTCAGTGAGTCACGGCGGTCCACCCCCGGCAGTGACCCACGGGCAGTGGAGCAGGTCATCGTGGAGCTGGTGGATGAGTTGGGCGCGAGCCACCGGATCCGGTCAGTGGGCATCGGGGCAGCCGGGTGGATGGACCTGGACGGTGGAACAGTGCTGTTCAGTCCGCACCTCGCGTGGCGCAACGAGCCTCTGCGGGCCAACCTTCAGCGACTCCTGCGCCGGCCCGTCCTGCTGTCGAACGACGCCGACGCCGCGGCCTGGGCGGAATGGCGCTTTGGTGCCGGGCAAGGTGAGGACCGGCTGGTGTGCATCACCCTCGGCACCGGCATCGGCGGCGCCATGGTGATGGATGGCCGGGTGGAGCGCGGCCGGTTTGGTGTCGCCGGCGAATTTGGACACCAGATCATCATGCCCGGCGGACACCGCTGTGAGTGCGGCAACCGGGGCTGCTGGGAACAGTACGCCTCCGGCAATGCCCTGGGGAGGGAGGCGAGGATCCTGGCGGCGGCCAATTCGCCGGTGGCCCAGGAACTGCTGGCCACAGTTGGCGGCAGGACGGACCGGATCACCGGGGCGATCGTCACTGATCTGGCCCTGGCCGGCGACGCCGCGTGCCGCGAACTCCTGGAGGAAGTGGGGGAGTGGCTGGGCCTTGGATTGGCGAACCTGGCAGCCTCGCTGGACCCGGGGCTCTTTGTGATCGGCGGCGGACTCTGCTCTGCGGGGGACCTGCTGGTGGAGCCGGCCCGCAAAGCGTTCGCCAGGAACTTGACAGGCCGCGGTTTCCGCCCCGCCGCCGGCATCGAGCTGGCTGCGCTGGGACCCAACGCAGGGCTCATCGGAGCCGCGGATCTATCACGGGTGAGCAGCCGCATGCGCGCCTGACATGGGAACCGGCGGCTGCAGCTGCCCGTTACTGCGGTGAGGGCCGCAGCTCAGACGCGGGCGCCGTCGTCGTTCTCATCCTTTTCCTGGGGCAGCTTCATGATCAGGTAGACCACGGCCAGGATGAACGCTGCCACCATGCCCGATATCGCCAGGAGCGGCGCTGACCGCCAGAACATGACGGACAGGAGCAGCGCCGCGGGGGCGCCGACTGCGCCAAGCCAGGCGAGCATGGTCAGTGGATCTGTTCCCGCCAGGCTTGGTGGTTCTTCGGGAACGAACTCGCCGCCGTCGTCATCCACCTCATAGTCACGCGGGCCGCCAGCCTGGCCGTCCTGACCGTTCTGACCGACGCCGGCATCCTCACTGGGGCGGGATGGCCCGCCGCCGGGCGGGGCCGCGAGCCGTTCGGCCGCGGACAACTCCATGGGGGCAGGGCCAGCCAGGCCCAGGGGATCAAAGTCGCGGAAGGTCGCGGACGGTCGCGGCGTATTTGCGGGGTCGTCCCTGCTTGCGTCCGGGCCTGTGGCATCGGAGCCCGCATGGTCATCGGGGCTCCCTGTAGTCTCGGGGCCGGCAGAGTTGTTGTCCGGCGCGACGCTGCTGCCGTCGGCGGACTTCCCCTCCAGCCGGGCCACCAGGTCCAGCCAGACAGCATCGTCCTGGTTTGCACTCGGATCCGGCGAACCTGAATTGGGCCTAGTCATGGGGGATGCCCTCCTGGACGTGGGCTGCTGCCGTGTCCGCCAGCACCGTCCGGATAAACTCCACGGACCCGCGGAAGATTTCCTCGGCGTCGTTGTCCAGTGTTGCTACGTGGTAGCTGTTCTCTAGGGAGGTCAGGGTCAGCGGGGCGTTGGTCAGGCCACGGCGCAAAGCCACAATGCTGGAGTCTGAGACCACATGGTCCACCGTCGAACGGAACACCCGGACAGGTGCGGTGACCCGGGGGAGCAGCCTGACGGTGTCCTTGAACATCTTGTTTAGCTCGTGGGCGGCTGCCACCGGCGTCCGCGGATACGCGGCTTCGTCCATGCCCGGTTTTAGGATGTCGTTGGCGATCGCGGGGGTGCTCTTCATGACGAATTTCAGGATTCCGGCCAGCGGGGCGCGGGGATCGTCGATGACCAGTCCGGGGTTCACCAAGATTACGCCGCTGACTGGCCTGGTGGCGGCGATCCGCAGTGCCAGTGCCCCTCCCATGCTCAGGCCGGCAGTAAAGACATGATCACACTTGGCGTCGAGTTCCAGGAACGCGCGGTCCAGTTCGGCATGCCACTGCGTCCAGCGTGTCCGTGCCAGCTCCTGCCAACTTGTGCCGTGGCCGGGCAGCAGCGGCATCCGTACGGCGAAGCCGGCGTCCGCGAGCGACTGTCCCCAGGCACGGAGTCCGTGGGGGCTTCCCGTAAACCCGTGGGAGAGGACCACCCCGATCCGGCCAACGTCACCGGACGCTGTGCTGCTGAAAGGACTGTGGTCCGGAAGGCTGGTCATTAAGTCTCCGAGGTGGTGTGCGGGGTGCGGGCCGGGGTTGCCGTGCTGGCTGAATGGTCGAGGAAAAACTGACTGGAACGGGCGAAAATTTCCGGCGCGTCAACGTCCAGGGTTGCGACATGTCCACTGTTGTGAAGGTCCACAACCTCCGTCAGCCGGGGGCCCAGCCTGTGGCGCAGGGTGGAGAGCGAAGTGGGTGGAACGACGGCGTCGGCCCGGGACTTGAAGACCTGCACCGGGGCGTCTATTTTACGCAAGCCGCGAACAGCCGCGCCGAACAGCCGCTTAAGCTCGTGCACCGCTGCCAAGGGCGTGAGCGAGTAGTCGCCGTCTTCGGTTACCGCCGCTGTCGGCTGTTCCTCCTGGATGGGCAGTGTGGTGCGCTGGAAATACTTGAGCACCCCGATGATGCGGACCCGGCGGTCGTAGAAGCTAAGCCCGGGATTTACCACGGAGACACCGGCCACTGGATGCCGTGCGGCCGTCAGCAGCGCGATGGCACCACCCATCGACAAGCCGGCCACAAAACAATGGTCCGTGCGGGCCTCGAGCTCCTGGTAGGCCGCTTCGAAGGTTCCGTACCATTCGCGCCAATTCGAGCGTGCAAGTTGGCGCCAGTCCGTGCCGTGGCCGGGAAGGAGAGGGACGGAGACGGCAAAACCCTGGGCAGCGAGCTCCTCCGCCCATGGCAGGACGCTGAGCGGACTTCCGGTAAACCCGTGGCAGATGGCGATCCCGGTCCTTGCATTGGAACCATGGCCGGGGTAGCTGAAAGCGGCAGGCCGGGGCGGAGTGCTGCTTTCTGTCATGACACCATCGTGTCACTGTTCCGGACAAATCTCACTAGAGTAGGGTTGCATTGAAGTGCTGGCCGGACCCATCGACGGGCCAGCCGGCAGGCTTCCGGAGAGGTTTGACACGTGTTCTATTGGGTCATGAAAAGAGTCTTCCTGGGTCCGGTGCTGCGGCTGCTTTTCCGCCCTTGGGTCAAGGGCCTGGACAACGTTCCGGCAGCGGGCGCTGCCATCATCGCCTCGAACCACCTCTCGTTCTCCGATTCAATCTTTATGCCCCTGATGGTGCCACGGCCGGTTGTTTTCCTTGCCAAATCCGAGTACTTCACGGGGAGCGGTGTCAAAGGCCGGCTGACGGCCATGTTCTTCAGGCTCACCAACCAGCTGCCCATGGATAGGTCCGGCGGCGCCGCGTCGGCGGGTTCGCTGAACGCCGGCATGGATGTCCTCACCAGCGGCGGCCTGCTGGGGATCTACCCGGAGGGCACCCGCAGCCCCGACGCCCGGCTCTACCGGGGCAAAGTGGGCGTGGCCAGGCTGGCCCTCCAGGCCGGGGTCCCGGTGATTCCGGTAGCGATGATCGGAACTGACAAGGTTCAGCCCATCGGCAAACGGATGCCTAATATCCGGCGGATCGGCATGATTTTTGGGGCACCGCTGGATTTCAGCGAGTACGCAGACCAAGCCGAAGACCGGCTGGTTCAGCGCAAAGTCACGGACGAAATCATGTTCGAACTGATGCGGCTTTCCGGCCAGCAATATGTGGACGAATACGCGGCCGTGGTGAAACTACGGCTCGCCGGGGTGGAGACCACCGAACCCATGGAACCTGCGGAGCCCGGCAGCAAGGACCCGGACGCAAGCTGACTGTGACGCCGCTCTCCGAACGCGTGACGGTCAGGTGTCCTGAAGCCAGCGGCGAGCATTAGTCTTAGATGGTGACTGAGCTATCTGCAAAACCTGCCTTTTCGCTGTCCAGCACCGCCCAGAGCGGAGCAGCCAACTATCCTGGCCTTGATGACTGGCGGAATCTTCCCGTCTCCCAGCAGCCCAGCTGGCAGGACAAGGACGTCTTTGACGCCTCGGTCCGGGAACTTTCCGTCCTCCCGCCGCTGGTTTTTGCCGGCGAAGTCGATGTCCTGCGTGAGCGGCTGGCAGCCGCGGCCCAGGGCAAGGCGTTTTTGCTCCAGGGCGGCGACTGCGCTGAGACCTTTGAGGCTGCCACTGCAGACAAGATCAGCGCCCGTGTGAAAACCATCCTGCAGATGGCGGTGGTGCTCACTTACGGTGCCGCGATGCCCGTCATCAAGATGGGCCGAATGGCCGGCCAGTTCGCCAAGCCACGTTCTTCCAATGACGAAACCCGCGATGGCGTGACGCTTCCGGCGTACCGCGGCGACATCGTCAACGGCTACGATTTCACGCCTGAATCCCGCGGCCACGACGCTGCCCGGATGCTCAGGGCCTACCACACGTCGGCGTCCACGCTGAACCTCATCCGGGCCTTCACACAGGGTGGCTTTGCCGACCTTCGTTCGGTGCACCAGTGGAACAAGGGCTTCACCGAAAACCCGGCGCACGCCCGCTATGAGTCCCTGGCCCGCGACATTGACCGTGCCATCAAGTTCATGGCGTCCTGCGGTGCGGACTTCGAGGCACTCAAACGGGTGGAGTTCTTCGCGAGCCACGAAGCGCTGCTGCTGGACTATGAGCGGGCCCTGACCCGCATCGACTCCCGCACTGGTTTCCCCTACGACACCTCCGCGCATTTCCTCTGGATCGGGGAGCGGACGCGCGGACTCGACGACGCCCACGTCGACTTCCTCTCCCGCGTCCGCAATCCGATCGGCGTGAAACTGGGCCCGTCCACTTCCGGCGACGACGCCCTGCGCCTCATCGACAAACTGGACCCGGAGCGCGAACCCGGCCGCCTGACATTCATCACGCGCATGGGTGCGGGAAACATCCGCGAAAAGCTTCCCGCCGTCGTCGAAAAGGTCACCGCTTCCGGCGCCCAGGTCCTCTGGGTCACGGATCCCATGCATGGCAACACCGTCACGTCGCCCAACGGCTACAAGACGCGCAATTTCGACGACGTTATTGACGAAGTGCGCGGGTTCTTCGAAGTGCACCACGCCTTGGGCACCGTTCCTGGTGGCCTGCACGTGGAGATGACCGGCGACGACGTTGCCGAATGCCTCGGCGGTGCCGATCCAGTGGACCAGGACGCGTTCCTGGACAAGTACGAGTCGGTCTGCGACCCCCGCCTGAACCACATGCAGTCACTCGAAATGGCGTTCCTTGTGGCCGGGGCACTTGTCAAGCACTGAATCCCTGATCACGACGGTGGTGTAGCCGGCAGGCCGCCGGTTACACCACCGTGAGGGTGATGACGGACCCTTCCGGGACGTCCTCGTTCACAGGGTCCTGGTCCCGGACCGTGCCGAAGAAGCCGCCCAGGATGTTGTTGACCTCAACCTTGAATCCCAGGGCTTCCAGTCCCTTGCGGGCTTCCGCGGCCCGCTTGCCGACGAAGCTGGGCACCTTTACAAGCTTGGGTCCGTCAGAAATCCTCAGTGTCACCGTTGAGCCCTTCGTCAGGGTTCCGGTGGCCGGCGACTGCGCGGCAACCGATCCCTTGGGCACCTTGGGATCGTGGACCTCGTCCTTCGCGACGTCGGCCTTGAGGCCGGCGGCTTCGATGGCGTCCACGGCCTCGTTCTCTTCCAGGCCCACCACGGCGGGCACTGGTATTGGCTGCGTCCCCTTGGACACCAGCAGGTTCACCGGTGTGCCGTGCCGGGCGGGAATCGCGGACGCCGGATCCTGGGCGAGCACCACGCCGGCGGCAACGGCCTCATCAAATTCTTCGGTGACATTCCCAAGGGCCATCTCAGCCTGGTTCAGTGCCACCTTGGCTTCCTCGAGGGTTCCGCCCGTCAGCTTCGGCAGCCCGAACAGCTGTGGTCCTTTGGAGACAAACAGCGCCACTGGCAGGAACTTCCTGATTTCGGTCCCGGCCGCCGGGTCTGAGCCCACCACCAATCCCGAGGGAACGTCGTCGTCGAATACATCGTTGGTCCGGGACTGGAAGCCTGCCTTGCTCAATAGCTGCTGCGCCTGTGCCACTGACTTGTTGGCGACCGCCGGAATGGTGGCCGCGGATCCGGGCCCCATACCAAAGAACCAGCCGGCCCCGGTGGCGAGCAACGCGATGATGATCAGGACTACCGCCCACAAGATGCCGCGGCGCCGCGGGCTGCCTTCGCGCAGGCTCCGGACGGGGGTGGCCGCAGCGCGGGACCGTGCCTTCTCGTCCTCGCGATCGGCTTTGCGCTGCTCACGCTTGCTGAGCGGGACGGCAGCCGAATCTGGTGATTGGTTCCGGGCATCCTGTGTGTACTGGATGTGCTGTGTTTCGGGAGGGTAGCGATCCTCCGGCGGGTACAGGGCATGCTGCGCGTAAGGGGAGTGCGGCTGGCGCGACGGTTGCGGAGGTTGCGGGGGCTGCGGCCGGGAAAGGGACGACAGCGCGGCGGTGGGATTGTTCGTCCGCGCGATGATCTCGGTGGGATTCTGCTGCCCGGCAGGGACGGCGGCCGGGGGCAGGAGGTCCAGTTCGGAATTCGTGAGGTTCGTCCGGATATGGCGCAGTTCCTGCAGGAGGGCATGGCCGTCCACGGGCCGGTTTTCCGGGTCGTTGGAGGTACACCACTGAACAAGTTCATCCATTTCAGCGGCGAGCCCAGGCACCAGGGCCGACGGCGGGCCCACGGTTTCGTGGACATGCTTGTAGGCAACCTGGATGGGGACGTCGCCGCCGTATGGCTGTTGGCCGGTGAGCATCTCATACAGCATGATGCCCACTGAGTAGATGTCGCTGCGTGCATCGGCAGTCTTTCCAAGCACAAGCTCGGGGGAGAGGTAGCCTACGGTACCGATCAGGGTTCCCGTGCTGGTGGACGTTGTCACGGCGCGGGCCAAACCGAAGTCGCCGATCTTGATGCGGCCGTCGTCGGCGATGAGCACGTTTTCAGGTTTGACATCGCGGTGGATCAGCCCGGCGGCGTGGGCCTCGCCCAGGCCTTCAACCACAGGATCAATCAAGGCAAGGGCCAGCCGGGGAGGCAGCGCACCCTTTGACCTGATGACGTCCCGAAGGGTGTGGCCCTTGATGTACTCCATCACCAGATAGGCCGTCAGTCCGTCATTGCCCTGGTCCAGTACGCCCACCACGTGCGGATGGGACAGTTTCGCAGCGGCCTTCGCCTCACTGCCAAGCCGCCCCAGGAAGGTCTCATCCGTGGCGAGGTGGGGATGGAGGACCTTCAGGGCAACATCCCGCTCCAACCGGAGATCGGTTGCCAGATAGACGGTGGACATGCCTCCGCGCGCGACTTTGGAGCGGACGGCATAGCGGTTATCCACCAGCGTTCCAGCAAGGAGGTCAGACACGTGTTCCTGCACCCTACGATCCTAATCCCGCAGTGAAAAGGGTCCGAACCGCCGTGCGGTCCGGACCCTTTTCGTTATCCCCGGAGTTCGTTTCAGCAAACCGCGGGCGCCTTGCGTGGTGGCTGTTTAGCCGAAGTTCATCTGATGCGCCTTGATGGCCTCAACATAGGCCTTGGTGTCGTCGTACATGCCGTACTTGCTGACCGAGTACTGGCCCTGGTAGTAGCCGGCGATGGCCGTGTCCTGGTCCTTGCTCGTGGCGATTAGCCGCTTGATGATGGCCACACCGGCCGTGGCGTTGTCGTAGGGATCCAACAGATTCAGTTTCCGCCCCACCAGATCCGAGGCCCACTCGCCGGAAGTCGGAATCACCTGCATGGTCCCGATGGCGTTGGCAGGGGATACCGCGCGCTGGTTGAAGCCGGATTCCTGGTATGCGAAGGCAAGGGCCACGGACGGCTCCACACCCATAGCACACGCTGTGTCCGCCACAATGGTGCGCATTTGCTCGCGTGACGGAACCGGGGAGGCGTTCAGCAAGGCTTTGTTCTCGTTGGCGGAGCTGACCACGGCTGCGGGGTAGGTGAAACCAAGGAATGAGCTCGGCACAAGCGGTGTCACGGTGGCGGCCGGAGTCGACGACGCCGGCTGGAGGGAGGCACCCGGAATGACAAGCTTGTTGCCCGGGTAAATGACGCTGGTCATGCTGAGCTGGTTGGCCGCCAGGACGTCCGAGAGCTTGACGCCGTGCTTGGAAGCGATCGCGGACAGGGTATCGCCCGCCTTGACCGTGTAGGAGCCACCCGGAGCGGGCGCCGCCGCCGGTGCAGCCGGAGCGGGCGCTGGCTGTGGGGCCGGGGCTGCAGGGGCCGGTGATTCGCCCGAACCGACCTTGACCTTCTGGCCGGGGTAGATGATGGAGCGCATGTTCAGGCCGTTCCAGCTGAAGATGTCCGACAGGCTGACGTTATGCCGGGTTGCGATGGCGCTGAGAGTGTCGCCGGCCTTCACCGTGTAGCTGCCGCCGGAACTGGCCAGTGCGGCCGGAGCAGGGGCTGCCGGAGCCGGAGCCGCTGAAGGGGAGGAAGCCGAGCCGGACAGCTTGATCTTCTGGCCGGGGTAGATGATCGTGTTCGGCTGGAGGTTGTTCAGCTTCAGGACTTCGTTGGTGTTGAGCCCGTATTTCCCGGCGATGGCGCTGACGGTGTCGCCCCGGGCAATGGTGTACTCATCGGGGGCGGATGGCTGTGCCGGCTGGAAGGCTGCCGGAATGGTGGTGGAAACAGAGGCTGCCGGGATAAGGGCTGCTTTGGGTTCGGCGGCCTGGGCCTTCATGGCGGCGGCAAGCGTTGCCGGGATCACCCGGGAGGGTGGCTGTGCGGCGGCGGGTTGTGCGAGGGCCAAGGATGACAAGACGACCGCAGGAAGTGCCGCCGTGGTGACGGCAATCATGGGCAGACTCGGCCTCGGGGTCTGCTTTGGCGCGCGGGACGTCGTCATGGATGGAATCCTCTTCTAGAACTGCCGGGACGGGGTAATGTCGTGTGATTACTGATACTAGTGTTACTTAAGTTATTGCTGTTACAAATGTTATCTATGTGAATTTCTCATGAATTCAGCCATAGCACAAGAGCCTGGCTTTGCCCGGCATAGCTGGTTTTGTGGAGTGTCGCCTGTTTCGTTGGGGCGCCTGCGAAACCCGACTAGGCGGCAGGGCTCCGGCCGTGGCAACCTTGATCCGTGAGTAACGTAGAAAGCCTTGTGGGCGAGTGGCTGCCCCTGCCGGATGTCGCGCAGTTGTTGGACGTTTCGATTACGAAAGTCCACAGCCTTATTGATGAACGGGCGCTGGCGGCCCTGCGGGTCGGCGAGCGGCGGATACGGTCAGTTCCGGCCGCTTTTATCCTGGACGGCCAGGTTGTCGACAGCTTGAGGGGGACCATTGTGGTCCTGGCTGACGCGGGCTATTCCGATGAGGACTTGATCATCTGGCTGTTCACGGCCGACGAATCGCTGCGTGGCCGGCCGATTGATGCATTGCGGGAAGGCCGCAAAACCGAAATCAGGCGCAGGGCGCAGACTCTGGCCTGGTAGTGCCGGAGACCGGCAGCGCTGAAACTAGGCGGCGCGGCTGACGGTGGCTTCCGCCAGCCGCCGGAGTGCCGTCTTTGGCAGCTCGTCGAGTGGCAACAGTTCCAAGGCCTCGTAAGCGGCCGCGCCGAATTCGCCGATCAGCAATTCGGTTGCCTGCAGGGCCCCGGACTCTTCAATGATCCGGCGGATCTCGGCAACATCCCCGTCGCCCAGGTCCGGGCTGCCGAGCTTGGCGTCAATGAAGGTGGATTCTTCGGCCGAAGCCTGTTCGAGAGCCAGTGCAATAAGGACAGTCCTCTTGCCTTCGCGCAGGTCATCACCTGCCGGTTTGCCGGTGGTAACGGGGTCGCCGAACACGCCCAGGACGTCGTCGCGAAGTTGGAAGGCCTCGCCCAGGGGCAACGCAAAGCCGGAGTATCCTCTGAGGAGTTCGTCCGAGGCCCCGGCGAGTGCGCCGCCAAGTGCAAGCGGATGCTCAGTGGAATATTTGGCGGACTTGAACCTGATAATCGACTGGGCGCGGGTCACTGCTCCTGCACGGTCCCGGACGGGGCCGGCTACTTCTTCCAGGATGTCCAGGTATTGCCCGGCCATCACTTCGGTGCGCATGAGGTTGAAGATCAGCCGCGCCCGGCTTCCCGAGGCCGCCTGCCCGCCGATGTCGGTGAACGCTTCTTCGCTGAAGGACAGGCACAGGTCGCCGGTCAGGATGGCTGCCGCGTGCCCAAACCGTTCGCTGTCCAGTGCCCAGCCCTGGGCATCGTGCAGTTGGCTGAACCGGCGGTGGACACTGGGTCCACCCCGCCGGGTGTCGGAACGGTCGATGATGTCGTCATGGATAAGGGCGGCCGCTTGGAACAGCTCCAGGGCCGATCCTGCCGTGACGATCTGCAGTGCCGCTGGGTCACCGCCGGCGCCCCGCCAACCCCAGTAACACATCAGGGCCCGGAGCCTCTTGCCGCCGGTTACCAGGTTGGAGATCGAACCCATGAGGGGTTCGATATCGGGAGAGATGGCCGCGACAAGGGCTTGCCGCTGGGTAAGAAACTCGGTCAGCTCACCGGCGACTGCGGCCACGAAGGCGGTCTGTTCGAGCCTTAGCTGCTCTGAAACCGTCACTTGGCTGCCTCAACTGCCACGTTGGCGCCGATGGTGAAGGTGGATACCCCGGCCGCTTCGACCACGGCGACGTTGACTGTCTCATTGCCGTTCCTGACAAAGTCCTTGGACGCCACGGCCCCCACGGCGTCGCCGGGCACGGCTTTGAACCCCAGCCCCTCGAGATGCTTTGTATAGAAGTCCGCAACGGCCGCCGTGGGGGCTGTAAGGCTGGCAACCAGTGCCACGGTGGCGGGCTGTGAGTTTTTGTCGAAACTGCTCGAAATCACAGTGGCGCCGGGCATCACGGGTATCAGCGTTGTCGGAAACCCCTCCACAATTTCCCCTACCGTGGCCGACGTTCCGGGCGAGGCCGTCGGGCTTGCCGAAGCGGTGACGCTGGAAGGGCTCGTTGTGGGTGCGGAGGTGCCTGCCGAGGATGCGGTCGTGCCGGGCGCCGCGGGGCTGCAGGCAGCAAGTGCCAGCATCACGCCGGCGGCCAACGCCGCTAATCCTGTTGGCTTAAGACTTGTCGTGACCGTCACAGGGACTTTCCTCCTGGGGTTGATGCCGGACTCTGCCTCCAGTTTAGTCAGTACCAACCGCTAGAATTTCCCTTGTGGTGCCTGAGCAGAACAACCAGTACACCGAAGCGGGTCTTCGGGAGCTCCGGCGCAACTGCATTATGCACGTGGATATGGACGCCTTTTTCGTCTCCGTGGAACTTCGCACGCGGCCGGAACTTCGCGGAAAACCTGTGATCGTAGGATTTCCGGCGGATCGTTCAGTAGTCCTGTCAGCATCTTATGAAGCCCGTGCCTTCGGCGTTAAGTCCGCGATGCCCATGGTGGTTGCGGCCAGGATGTGCCCCCAAGCCGTCATTATTGAACCTCGGCACAAGCTCTACTACGAGGTTTCCGGACAGCTGATGGAGATCTTCCATTCCATCACCGAGCTCGTGGAGCCGCTGAGTGTCGATGAAGCATTCCTCGATGTCGGCGGGGCGATCCGGCGGTTGGGTCCCCCGCGCGAAATCGGTGAACTGATCCGCCGTCGGGTAGCTGCTGAACTGGGCATCACAGCGTCGGTGGGAATCGCAGCGAGCAAGTTCGTGGCCAAAATCGCGTCCACGCGCTGCAAGCCTGACGGGCTGTTGCTGATTGGTCCCGACCAGACGGTGCCGTACCTCCACAGCCTGCCGGTTGGCGCGTTGTGGGGAATAGGTGCCAAGACCACGGACGTCCTGGCCCGGATGGGCATCAGGACAGTGGCGGATGTGGCGGCCACCCCCGTGACGTCGCTGAAGAAGGTGCTAGGTGCCACCGGTGAACACGTCTACCGGCTGTCGTGGGGAATCGACCCCCGTGCGGTAACCCCTGTAAGGCTGGAAAAAAGCATCGGGGCAGAGGAAACCTTCGCCGTCGATACAGGGGAGGACCCGGTCATCAGCCGGGAGCTGCTGCGGTTGGCCCATCGCACTGCCGGGCGGTTGCGAAGTTCAGGGATGGTGGCCCGGACCGTTGCCTTGAAGCTCCGCTACGCCGATTTTTCCACCATCACCCGGAGCCGCACAGTTCACACGCCGGTGGACAGCGCCCAGCTAATCCATGCGGTGGCGGTCCAGTTGCTGGAATCACTGGGCCCGCGTCCCATGACCGTCCGGCTGGTCGGCATCCGGGCCGAGCAGCTCGAAGAGGCCGCCCAGACCTCCCTGCAATTGAGCCTCGACCGCCGGGATGACAACTGGCGGGCGGCAGAGCAGGTGCTGGATCAGGTCAGCCGGAAGTTTGGTGACAAATCCGTGCTGCCGGCCAGCCTGCTGGATCAGGGAAGAGGGCATTGACAGGCACGCCGATCCGGCGCCCGGGCGGCTCCCGAGGGGGTGGCCGTCTTTCAGAACCGCCCCCAACAAACTATCCTTATATGTACATAGTTTTCAGTTACTGCCGGACTTCTTGGACGTACTGCAGGTCTAATCAGCCTCGTGCCGGTGTTCGCATTCCGCCATCGTCGGCGGGGCGGGAACCTCCCGGGCACGCTGGTCGTTATTGGAGCAGGAGTACCGGATACGACCAGCCCGGACGTTGGCCTACTTAAGGAGGTCGTGATGCCGCTCTCGGAGCACGAACAGAAGTTGCTTGAGCAACTGGAGAAGCAGCTGCACGAGGACGATCCGAAGTTCGCGAATTCCATGGGGTCGGATCCGGGGCGAACCTGGTCCACCCGCCATGTGGTGATTGGCGTACTTTGCGCGCTTGCGGGGATCTTCCTGCTTCTGGTTGGCGTCACGCTCCAGAACATCTTTGTGGGAGTCCTGGGCTTTGTTGTGATGGGTGGCGGTGTCTACTTCGCTACGATGCGCAACGCAGCCGGGTCCAAGCGGGGCTCCGCTTCGGGCACAGGGAAATCCGGAAAGCCCAGGAGTTCCTTCATGTCCAGCTTGGAGGAGCGCTGGGACGAACGTCGCCGCGACGAATCATGAGGCACTGTCTCTGCTGATTGCTCGGTTCTCGGTGATGAACTGTCTGCCTTAGTGATCGGCGCCCTCACTCCTCCACTGTCCACCCCTCCACATCCCTCCCCAGCTGGACGACCTGCTGAGTGGGCCCGCTGCAGAAGACCCGCCCCGGCGGGTCTTCTGCGTTTAACCCCCACATCCCTCCCCACGTAGCGCTCCAAAGTTGCTACGTGGGGAGGGATGTGGGGGTGATGCGGCTTGGCCAGGCAAGCGCACGACGGCGGTTGGGGGCACCGCCTCAGTACCCTCAGATTGGGTGGTGCCCTCAGACGCGTCTTGCCCTCCACCTTCATCAGCGGTGCTGTTCCGCGCCAGTGCCGGCAAGGATCACCAAATGGGGCAAAAGGGTTCGTTTTGCGTTGACTGTGGGGGAAAGTGGAGTAATGTGGAGGGCATAAGAGGGTGGTTGCAAACATATGGGGATGTGCAGTTCCTGACGGCAGACAGGCGGTGGGCCAGTGTTTCTGGGCACGCATTCGCCACGTCTGGACGAAAAGGGCCGGATTATCCTCCCCGCAAAGTTCCGCGAGGAACTTGCCGCCGGGCTGGTTCTCACGAGGGGCCAGGAGCGTTGCATATACGTCTTCAGTGAGCAGGAATTTGCGAAGGTCCACGAGCAAATGCGGGAGGCGCCCATCTCCTCCAAGCAGGCCCGGGACTATATTCGTGTCTTTCTCTCTGGAGCCTCGGACGAGGTGCCTGACAAGCAGGGGCGCGTAACCATACCGGCGGCGCTCCGGGAGTATGCAGGCCTCGGCAGGGAGCTGGCCGTCATCGGCGCAGGAACCCGCGCCGAGATCTGGGACGCCCAAGCCTGGAACGAGTACCTGGCGGAGAAGGAAACTGCTTTCTCCGAGACCGACGACGCCATTCCGGGGATCCTGTGATCACCTGAACGGCACTGAAGACCGCTTCTTGAACGAGATCTCCAGCCGCCCATCGGACCGTCAACCTGGCTCACTTCCCCGGAGTCAGGCAGGCAGAAGATAGGCGCGGATGGGGATCTGGCTCAAGAAGCACCCCTCCACACCCGCCGAACGAAAGGACGAAGGCATGAACAACCACCCGAAGCCGACGTCCGAACGCCATGTGCCGGTCCTCAAGGACCGGTGCATTAATTTGTTGGCCCCAGGGTTCGAAGCCGCACGCCTCCGGGGCGAAGCACCCATTGTCATTGATGCGACGCTCGGCATGGGCGGCCACTCTGAAGCGATGCTGGAGCGCTTCCCGGACCTGCACCTGATCGGCATCGACCGCGACGAGGAAGCCCTGGCACTAGCGGGGGAGCGACTGGCTCCCTTCGCTGCCCGCACCGACCTGGTGCACGCCGTCTACGACGAAATTGCAGAAGTCCTCGAGGACCTGGGCGTCAAGGAAGTCCACGGCATCCTGATGGACCTTGGCGTCTCGTCCCTTCAGCTTGACGAGCGCGAGCGTGGCTTCGCCTACTCCTTTGACGCACCGCTGGACATGCGGATGGACACAAGCCGCGGGCAGACCGCCGCTGATGTGGTCAACAACTACAGCGAAGAGGAACTTGTCCGGATTATCCGTAAGTGGGGCGAGGAGAAATTCGCCGGCCGTATCGCCAACAGGATTGTCGCAGCAAGGGCGATTACGCCCTTCGCCACCACGGGGGAACTCGTGGAACAGATCCGCTCTGTGGTTCCGGCGGCTGCCGCCAAATCCGGCGGCCACCCGGCCAAGCGGACCTTCCAGGCACTGAGGATCGAAGTCAACGAAGAACTGGATGTGCTGGAACGGGCCGTCCCCGCAGCCGTGCAAGCAACCGCCCTCGGCGGGCGGATTGTGGTGATGTCGTACCACTCCCTCGAAGACAAGATCGTCAAGTCCGTTTTCCAGGCCGGCTCCAAGTCCTCTGCGCCACTCGGATTTCCGGTGGAACTGGAGGAACATAAAGCTCCCCTCAAAACCTTGACCAGGGGCACTGAGGTTCCCACCGCCGTCGAAATCGCCGAAAACCCCCGCGCCGCCTCCGCCAGGCTGCGCGCAGTGGAACGCATCAGAGCCAGGAGCGAAGCATGAGCACCGCCGCCGTCAAGAACTTTCCGGTCCTCTCCGGCAGCAGTGCCCCGGCGATAAGGACCCACCCTGCCGGCCCGGGCCGCAAGGAACGCACCCCCCTGTCCGTGGTGCGCTCGGCACCGAGGAAACGCCGCGCCCCGTTTGTGGTGATGTGCTTCGCGCTGCTCTCCGTGGCGCTGATGGCGGTGCTGGTCCTCAACATCTCGGTGTCCACCTCGCAGTACCAGCTGGTGGAACTGAGGGGCAAGCAAAGCACGCTGACCAAAGAGAATCAGGATCTGACACAGCAGCTCCAGCACTTCGAAGCTCCCCAGAATCTGGCAGCCAAGGCGGGAGACTTGGGAATGGTACCGTCCACCGTCAAAGGCCAGATCGACCTTTCCACGCTCGCTGTCACGGGCAAGGCAACAGCGGCCGTGAAGGGTGGCGCTGCGGGAGCCGTTATCCCGGCTCCTGCGGTCGCAGGGGCGCTGACTGTGGTCCCGCCGCCCTCCGCGTCGGAGCCGCTGTCGAACCGCACGCCGGTCCCCGAAGAGGCTGCCCCCGCAGCGGCTGTGCCGGCTCCGGCCGCAGTACCGGCACCGCCGGCACCAGCCGTGGAGCTCCACGGCGGTTCTGTTCCGGCCCCGGAACAGAAGTTGCCCGGGCAGTAACTGACCGCCGCTGAAAGCAGATCAGGCAGGAGGCCAGGCGACCAGCCGGGCATAACAGCAGGCAACAAGGCGAGCAGCAAGGGAATTTCGGTGGCACAGAGGACCGGCAAGGCAAAAGGCGGCAAGGTGCCCAACCCCACCAAACGGCTGCGCCTCGGCCTGGGAATCATGCTCACACTCCTGGTGGTGGTGGGCGGCAAGCTCTTTATGGTCCAGGGCCTGGACGTCGGCGGGATGGCTGCGGCTGCCCTTGACTACCGCATGCGCGAAACAACCCTCCCCGCCGAGCGCGGCAGCATCCTGGCCGCCGACGGCACTGTCCTCGCCAACAGTGTGATCCGGTACAACGTCATAGTGGACCAGACCGTCAACACCAAGACCGAGACCTTTAAACGCTTTGCCCAAGTTGATGGCAAGGACAAGCTCGTGGACGTCAGCCGGGAACAGGGGTTAAAGGACCTGGCCCTTGTCCTGGGAATGAGCCAGGACGCCATCCGCGAAGCTGTCACCGGTACATCGCGCTACTACATCGTGGCCAAGGACCTGAAGCCGGACGTGGAGCTTAGGGTCTCGAAACTCAGCATCCCGGGTGTAGACACAGTGGGCGTCAGCAAACGGGTGTATCCCAACGGATCCGTAGCCGGCGGGATTATCGGCTTCCTGCAGGACGGCAACACTGGCCAGGCGGGCATCGAGCAGACCCAGAATGGGCTGCTGCGGGGTATAGACGGCAAACGGCTCTTCGAAATCGGCGCCGACGGCCTGCGCATTCCCGTCGGTGTGGATGAACTGACACCCCCGCAGGACGGCAAGGACGTCAAGCTCACCCTTAATTCGGATCTGCAGTACTTCGCCCAGCAGGCCATCCAAAGCCAGAGCGACAAACTGGGTGCGGAGTGGGGCAGCATTGTGGTGATGGATACCAAGACGGGCAACATCGTGGCCATGGCGGACACCAACGCCCCTGACCCGAACGACCCCGGCCGGGTGGCCGCTAAGGACAGGGGTGTCCGGTCGGTGACCGCCGCCTACGAACCGGGGTCTGTGCAGAAGATGATCACGGCCTCGGCTCTGATCGAGGAAGGAAAGTCCAACCCCCTGGATACCTTCACGCTCCCGCCGTCGTACACGGTGGACGGCCAGACCTTCACGGACGCCTTCACCCACGGCACCGAAGAACGTACCCTTGCCGGCATCCTGGGTTACTCCATGAACACGGGAACCGTTGCGGCCGGCTCCCGGCTCAGCAAGGAGCAACGCTACGACTGGCTGCGGAAATTCGGCATCGGCGAGGCACCGGACATCGGACTGCCTGCCACCGCGTCCGGCATCCTCGCGCCCGCGGACCAGTGGGACAGCCGTCAGCAGTACACGGTGCTGTTCGGCCAGGGCGTCTCGCAGTCCACCCTGCAGACGGTCCGCGCATTCCAGACCATCGCCAACAACGGTGTGATGCTCCAGCCGCGCCTGATCGACTCCTACATCGCAGCAGACGGCACCGAGGAAAAGATGGCCCCGCAGCCGTCGCGGCAGGTGGTGTCGGACAGCACCGCGCAGCAGGTCCAGGACATCCTGGAGAGCGCGGTGACCGAAGGCCAGATCAAGGACGCCGGCATCGATGGATATCGGGTGGGAGCCAAGACCGGAACGTCCGAGTCCCCGTGCGACGACGGCAAATCCGGCTTCTGCGGCTACACGGCCTCCATGGTGGGGATGGCGCCGATGGACGATCCTCGGTTTATTGTGGAGGTGGTCCTGCAGCGTCCGAAGGGCAGCATCTATGGCATCACCAATGGTCCGGTCTTCCGCTCGGTCATGAGCCAGGTACTGCGCACCTACAACGTCCAGCCGTCCACCGGCGAACCGGCCCGGCTGCCGCAGTTCGCCAAATAGCACCCAGCCAAGCAGCATTACTTTCACCGCCCGCACGGGAGCAGTTTCCCGCGGGCATGTTCCACTAGCACCATCGGAGATCCCCTTGTCAGACCAGAACGTACCAGGCAGTCATCCAGGGCCGGCAGGGGAACCTGCCGCTGCCCGGTTCAGGCCGACGGCAGTTGCTGCGGTCCGGCTGGACAGCATCGGCGAAGCCATTGGCGTCCCGGTACTGGGCGCCTCCGCCGAGGTCGGCGTCACGGGGATTTCGCTTAATTCGCGCACCGTGGAACGCGGCGACCTGTATGTCGCGATGCCGGGGGCTGCCCGCCATGGCGCTGATTTTGTCTCCCAGGCCGTGGCGAGGGGGGCCGTTGCGGTCCTGACTGACGACGCCGGGGCGCGGCTTCTGGCGTCCGCGGAAACTGCCGTCCCTGTTTTGGTGGTGGACATTCCGCGCAACGTGGTTGGGCCTCTTTCCGCCATGATCTACCGCAGCCAGCCGGACCCGGGCCAGCCGCCGCACCTGTTCGGCGTCACCGGTACGAACGGCAAGACCACCACCACGTACTTCATCAATTCGCTGCTCCGGGCTCTCGGACAGCGCACGGGCCTGATCGGCACCATCGAAATCCTGGCCGGCGGGGAGGCCATTCCGAGCCTCCTGACCACACCCGAATCAACGGATGTTCACGGGCTGCTGGCTCTCATGCGCGAGCGGGGACTGGATGCAGCCTCGATGGAAGTGTCGTCCCACGCAGTGTCCTTCCAACGCGTTGACGGGGTAGTCTTCGACGTCGCCGGTTTCACGAACCTGACCCAGGACCACCTGGACCTGCACGGAACCATGGATGAGTACTTCGCCACCAAGGCTGAACTGTTCAGCGCCCGCCGTGCCCGGGCGGCCGTGGTGACGGTCGACGACGAATGGGGCCGAAGGCTCGCCGCCTCGACCGGAATCCCGGTCACCACCCTCGCGACGGCTCCGGGCGGAGCTTCGGCAGACTGGACGGTCACCGCTACCGCCGCGCGGGGCCTGGGCACCGAGTTCACGCTGCGCGGGCCTGGCGGCGCCACGCAGCAGGTCCACACCGGCCTGCCCGGCGCCTTCAACGTCGCCAACGCGGCGCTTGCCACGGTCATGGTCCTGGCCAGCGGAGTGGACGGCGCCGCCGTACAGTCAGCCCTTGCAGCCCATGACCCCTTTACCGTGGCGGTACCTGGCCGCATGCAGCTCGTCTCCGAGGAGCCCGCGGCCGTCGTCGATTTTGCCCACAACACCGATGCCCTGGCACGCGCCCTCGAGGCCGTTAGGTCACCGCTGCCCGGTTCCCGGGTGATTGTTGTTTTTGGGGCGACCGGACAGCGCGATCAGGGAAAGCGTCCGGCCATGGGGGCCGTAGCCGCCCAGCTTGCCGATATTGTGATCGTCACCGATGACGATCCCCACGACGAGGATGCCGCAGCCATCCGGGCGGACGTGCTTGCGGGCGCCCAGGCAGCGCAACAACAGGACGCGCTGGAATGCGTCATCGAAGAGATTTATCCCCGGGACGTGGCTATTCAACGGGCTGTTGAGCTGGCCCGCCCGCAGGACACCATCCTGGTTGCCGGCCGCGGTCACGAGGTCTGGCAAGAAGTCAAGGGAGTCAACCTTGCACTCGATGACAGGGTGGAACTCCGGAACGCCTTGACAGCCAAGGGATTCAACGTTCTCCAAGGCGAGCGGATAGAGTCCTAAACCGAGATGATTGCACTTACTGCGGCGGAAATCGCCGAAATCACAAACGGCCGCCTGGACGCCGATCCGGGGATCACCCCGCTTTCGGTGGTCACCGATTCGCGCGAAGCCACGGCAGGCTCCCTCTACGTCGCGAAACCCGGCGAGCACGCGGACGGCCATGAGTTCGTCGCAGCTGCCTTCGGCCAGGGTGCTGTCCTGGTTCTCGCGGAGCGCCCCGTCGCCGGGGCGGACGGCGCCAACTACCCGGCTGTCCTGGTCGAGGACGCCGTGTTGGCCATGGGCGCGCTTGCTGCGGAAGCAGTCCGCCGCATCCGTGCGGCCCGGGCCGCTACGGGCGAAACCCTCACTGTTATCGGCATCACCGGTTCGGCCGGGAAAACCACCACGAAGGACCTCCTCGCGGGGATCCTCACGACGCAGGGCGCCACGGTTGCCCCACAGGGTTCCTATAACGGCGAGGTGGGCGTGCCACTCACCGTCTTCCGGGCAACCACCGGGACACGCTACCTGGTCATCGAGATGGGTGCCACCGGCATCGGGCATATCCGCTACCTCGCCGATATGGTCAAGCCTGACATCGGAGTGGTCCTCGGCATTGGCACCGCCCACGCCGGGGAGTTCGGCGGGGTGGAAAACATCGTGCGGGCCAAGGGAGAGCTGGTGGAGGCCCTTGCGCCAACAGGCACTGCCATCCTGAATCTCGACGACGACCGGGTAGCGGCGATGCGCACCCGCACCGGCGCTCCCGTGCTGGGTTTCTCCGCCGAGGAACGCCCTGACGCCACAGTGCGGGCTGACCATCCGGACACCAATGCTTTCGGCAACCCTGAATTCGACCTCGTCCTGCCCGGCGCAGAAGCAGTGCACGTAAGCAGCCGCCTCATCGGTGCCCACCACATCGGAAACCTGCTCGCCGCAGCAGCGGCCGCGCACGCAGCCGGAGTGCCGGGCACGGACATCGCTGTTTCCCTCTCCACACAGTCGCCGGCCAGCCGCTGGCGGATGGAACGGACGGAACGCCCTGATGGCGTCACAGTCATCAATGACGCCTACAACGCCAACCCGGAATCCATGCGGGCCGCTCTGCGCACCCTGGCCGATCTGGGCCGCGGGCGCCGCACCTGGGCTGTCCTGGGCGCCATGCTGGAGCTGGGGCCTGACTCGATCCGTGAGCACACTGCGGTGGGCACCCAAGTGGTGCGCCTGAACATTTCACGGCTGGTGGTTGTTGGCCGCGAGGCGCGGGCTTTGTACGTTTCCGCTGTCCAGGAAGGCTCCTGGGGCGACGAATGTGTCTTTGCCGAAACCGTCGAGGACGCCTACGACCTCCTCAACGTGGAGCTTGAACCCGGTGACCTGGTGCTCTTCAAGTCGTCCAACAGCGTGGGGCTTCGGCACCTGGGCGATCGGATAGCATTACCCCCACAAACCACGGAACCTGCCGACGAAAGGAGCGAGTTGCTGTGATTGCACTGCTGATCGGCGCAGGACTTGCCCTGTTGTTCGCACTGGTGGGAACCCCGCTGTTCATCCGACTGCTTGTCCGCAAGAGCTACGGACAATTCATCCGCGACGACGGACCCACCTCGCACCACACCAAGCGCGGCACGCCCACCATGGGCGGAACCGTGGTGGTGGGCGCAGTCCTGCTCAGCTACGGACTGACCCACCTGATCATGTGGCTGATGAACCCTGGCTCTGCCGGCCCATCGGCGTCCGCCCTGATCCTGCTGTTCCTGATGGTCGGCATGGGCCTGGTGGGCTTCCTGGACGATTTCATCAAAATTTCACGCCAGCGCAGCCTGGGGCTGGACACGAAGGCCAAGCTCATCCTCCAGGCGGCGGTAGGCATAGGCTTCGCGATCCTGGCGCTGAACTTTCCCGACTCCCAGGGCCTCACGCCGGCCTCGACCAAAATCTCCCTGGTCCGTGACATTCCCTGGCTGGACCTCGCGTTCGCGGGCACGGTTGTCGGCGCCATTCTTTTTGTCCTCTGGTCCAACCTGATCGTCACGGGAACAACCAACGGCGTGAACCTGACGGACGGTCTGGACGGTCTGGCAGCCGGAGCGGCGGTGATGGTCTTCGGCGCGTACACATTGATGGGAATCTGGCAGAATAACCAGGCCTGCGGTTCCCCACGACAAGCCGGCAGCGGCTGCTACTCCGTCCGTGACCCCCTGGACCTGGCGCTTTTGGCAGCCATCCTCAGCGCGGCACTGGTGGGCTTCCTCTGGTGGAACACGTCGCCGGCCAAGATCTTTATGGGTGACACCGGCTCCCTGGCTATCGGCGGCGCCGTTGCCGGCTTCGCCATCCTGTCCCGCACCGAACTGCTGCTGGGCATCATCGGCGGCCTGTTCGTCCTGATTACCCTGTCGGTCATCATCCAGGTGGGCTACTTCAAAATCACCGGCGGCCAGCGCGTCTTCAAGATGGCGCCGCTGCAACACCACTTCGAGCTTAAAGGCTGGGCCGAAGTCACAGTCGTTGTCCGTTTCTGGATCTTGGGCGGGCTCTTCGTAGCCGTCGGCCTGGGTGTCTTCTACGCTGAGTGGGTAGTGCTCCTGTGATTGTTTCCCCCCGACTCGAACACCTTGTCAGCTGGGACTCCGACTGGGCGGGCCTGCGTGTTGTGGTCACCGGGATCGGGGTTTCCGGCTTCGCTGCAGCGGACACGCTCATCGAACTCGGTGCCCGGGTGGTAGTGGTCGACGCCGCCACCACAGAGACCGCCGAGGCGCAGGCCGACACCCTGAAGATAGTCGGCGCCGTGGACGTGCTCCTCGGCGAAGCGGCCGTCAGCGGAATCCCCAAGGTGGATGGCAGCTTCCCCGACCTGATTGTGACCTCGCCGGGCTGGCGCCCTGACCAGGCGCTCCTCGCCGCCGCGGCGCGCGCTCACATTCCGGTGTGGGGCGACGTCGAACTCGCCTGGCGGCTGCGCGTCCGGGAGGGTCACAAGACGGCTGACTGGCTGACCATCACCGGCACGAACGGCAAGACCACCACGGTTGGCCTGACGGCATCGATGCTGCAGGCCGCCGGCCTGAAGGCCATTGCCGTGGGCAATGTGGGCACGCCCATCCTCGATGCCCTCCGTGATCCCGTTGAGTACGACGTATTCGCCGTTGAACTGTCCAGCTTCCAGCTGCACTGGGCGGAGTCGTTGTCGCCCGTGGCCAGTGTCTGCCTCAACGTGGCTGAAGACCATGTTGACTGGCACGGCTCCTACAACTCCTACCTCGCTGACAAAGCGAAGGTCTATGCGCGGACCCAAAAGGCCTGCATCTTCAACGCCGAGCAGATCGAAACTGAACGGATGGTGGAAGACGCCGACGTGGTGGAGGGCTGCCGGGCCGTTGGCTTCACCACAGTCGCCCCGGCCATCAGCATGCTTGGCGTGGTGGAAGGCCTTCTGGTGGATCGCGCTTTTATCGAACAGCGCAAGGACAGCGCTGCCGAGCTGGCCTCCATGGCGGACCTGGGGCAGTTTGCTCCCCGCCACATGGTGGCCAATGCCCTCGCAGCGGCCGCCCTGGTCCGCGCCTACGGAGTGGATGCCCTTGCTGTGCGCCGGGGCATCCAGGACTATGTGCCGGGCAACCACCGCATCCAGACGGTGGCACGCCAGAACGGTGTCCACTGGGTTAACGATTCCAAGGCCACGAACCCCCATGCCGCAGCGGCGTCGCTGGCTGCCTTCGAGAACGTGATCTGGATTGCTGGTGGACTCTCCAAGGGGGTCAGCTACGACGAGCTCGTCCGGGACCAGGCGGCCCGGCTGAAGGCAGTGGTGCTCATTGGCCTCGACACCACTCCGCTGGCAGACGCCCTGCAGCGACACGCGCCGGATGTCCCCGTGATCACCACCCCGGCGGGCGACACTGAAATTATGCAGACTGCCGCAACGGGCGGAGCCGGCGCGGCCAATTCTCCGGTTTCCGGGGCGGACGTGATGTTCCGGGCCGTTGCGTCAGCGGCGCAGCTGGCCGTGTCAGGCGATACCGTACTGATGGCACCGGCAGCTGCTTCCATGGATCAGTTCTCTTCCTACGCTCACCGCGGCAACGCCTTCATCGAAGCTGTCCGCGAGTTGGTGGAAGGGCACACCCAGACCGGCGAGGAGTAACAATGGTCAGCACACCCACCCGGCCCAAGGCTTCACAGCCGCGCTCCGGCAAACCAGCTTCGCCCACCGGCGCCAGGCCCGCAACGTCCAGGAACACCCCTACCCGGCCCGCAGGATCTGCGACGCCGCCGGCCAGGACCACAATGCCGGTCCGGATCCAGGGCTGGTACCGAGGCTTCTGGTATGCCCTTGAAGGAACAGGGACGTCCCGCAACGGCTCAACCTACTACCTCATCCTGGGCTCCACGCTGGCCCTGACCGCCATCGGCATCATGATGGTGCTGTCGGCCTCCAGCGTTGAGTCCATTGCCGCCGGAAAGTCGCCCTATGGTGATGCCCTCAAGCAGGGCATGTTCGCCGCAATCGGCATCTTCACCATGTTTGTGCTGTCGCGCGTCAACGTGGTCTGGCTCAAGCGACTGGCCTGGCCGGTACTGGGCGCCGCCCTTGTCCTCCTGGTCCTGGTCCAGCTGGTCGGTGACGAAGTCAACGGCAACAAAAACTGGATTGACCTGGGTGGGATAACGTTCCAGCCGTCTGAAGCCTCCAAACTGGCGTTGGCGCTGTGGATGGCGACGGTCATGGCCAGGAAGGGCAAACTGCTCCGTCTCTGGCAGCATGTGTTCGTCCCGGCCGTGCCGCTGGCAGGTGCGGTGATCGGCCTGGTGCTGTGGGGCAACGACCTGGGCACGGCGATGATCATCATGATGATCACGGCCGCCGCATTGTTCTTCGCCGGCGTGCCGCTGTACATGTTCGGGTTTGCCGCCGTGCTGGGCTGCGCGGGCGCAGCAGTTATGGCCGTCACCAGTTCGAACCGGATGTGCCGCATCACCTCCTGGTGGACGGGCCAGTCCTGTGCCGAAGGAATCGACGCCAACTACCAGGCCACCAACGGGCTCTACGGGCTTGCGTCCGGCGGCTGGTTTGGTGTGGGCCTAGGCCAAAGCCGGCAAAAGTACAGCTGGATTCCGGAAGCCCACAACGACTTCATCTTTGCCATTATCGGCGAGGAACTCGGCCTGGTGGGCACCGTCGTCGTGCTGGTTCTCTTCGCCATCCTCGGTGCCGCCATTTACCGCGTGGTGGTGGCCCAGGACGATATGTTCCACCGTGTCCTGGCCGGCACCATCATGGTGTGGCTGCTGGGGCAGGCCACCGTCAACATGGCCGTAGTGACGGGCCTGATGCCCGTCATCGGGGTGCCGCTGCCGTTCATTTCCTACGGCGGTTCGGCGTTGCTGATGTCCCTCTGTGCCGTGGGGGTGGTGTTGTCGCTGGCCCGCGAACAAATGGCGCCCGCCATCCGGCCCAAGAGAATGCTGAAGTTCGGCGCCAAAAAGGCCGGCGGATCCACCCGCAGCACCAAGACCGCAAGAAAGCGTACCTAGCACCAGATGACTTCCCAGAACCTGTCCATTGTCCTGGCGGGCGGCGGAACCGCCGGCCACATCAGCCCGCTCCTGGCCATCGCGGCCGCGCTCCGGTCCGCGGCCCCGGGAGCCAGACTGCTCGCTGTGGGTACGCCGGCGGGTATGGAAACCCGGCTGGTGCCTGCCGCCGGCGTCGAGCTGGCCACTATCGACCGGGTTCCGTTTCCCCGCAAACCTTCCCTGGACCTGCTGAAGTTGCCCTCGCGGCTGGCCGGGGCGGTACGGCAGTCAGGCCGTATCCTGGACGAGTCTTCGGCTGACGTCCTGGTGGGCGTGGGCGGCTATGTGTGCACTCCGCTCTACCTTGCCGCCCGCCGCCGGGGGATTCCCATCGTGATCCATGAAGCCAATACCAGGCCCGGCCTGGCCAACCGCGTTGGATCGTTCCTGACCCGGCACGTGGCCACAGCGTTTGAAACCACCCGCCTGCGGCACGCACGCCACGTCGGCATGCCCATGCGGAGCGAAATTTCCGGCCTCGACAGGGACTCCGCCCGTGCTGCCGCGCGCGAAGCACTGGGCCTGGACGCGAGCAGGCCCACGCTGATTGTGACGGGCGGGTCCTCCGGCGCCCAAAGCATCAACCGGGCCGTGGCTGCTGCGGCCCGGGAGCTGGGCGCCGCCGGGATCCAGACGCTTCACATCACCGGCCGCGGAAAGACGGTCCTGGGGCCCGACGGCGGCCCGCTCACCGCAGCCGGCTACCGGCAGGTTGAGTACGTGGACGGAATGGAACGGGTGTACGCCGCAGCTGACGTGCTGCTGGCACGCTCCGGTGCAGCTACCGTCTGCGAAGTGGCCGCAGTGGGAGTGCCGGCAGTATTTGTCCCCCTGCCCATCGGCAACGGCGAGCAGGCGCTCAACGCGGCGGGGCTGGTGAACGCCGGTGGCGCCCTCCTGGTCACGGACAAGGAGTTCACCGCGCAGTGGATAGCGCAGAAACTGATCCCGCTGGCCACCGACGCCGCCCGGCTGGCCACGATGGCCGCCAGCTCCCGCCGGCTTGGCATCCGAAACGCCGATCAGCGCATGGCTGATCTTGTCCTGGAAGCGGTATCCGCATGATCCCCGCAAGCATCCGCAGCCAGGAGTCACTGGGCCGCGTCCACTTCATCGGCATCGGCGGCGTGGGCATGTCCGCGGTGGCCCGGATCATGGTGGCCCGCGGCGTCACCGTAAGCGGCTCCGACGCCAAAGACCTGCCGGTCATGGCGGACCTGGCTGCCGCCGGGGCCCGAGTCTCCGTGGGCTATGGCGCCCACAACCTTGGCGATGCCCAGACCGTGGTGGCAGGTTCGGCCATCCGGGCGGACAACCCCGAACTGCTCGCTGCGCGCGAGTCCGGCCTGCCGGTGCTGCACCGCTCGGAGGCGCTGGCGGCCACCATGGGGAATGACATTGTGGTGACCGTCGCCGGGACCCATGGGAAATCCACCACCACTTCCATGATCACGGTCCTGCTGCAGGGGGCCGGACTTGACCCCTCGTTTGCCATCGGCGCGAATGTGCCGGCGCTCGGCGTCAATGCGGCGCACGGCGCTGCCGGCATTTTTGTGGCCGAAGCGGACGAATCGGACGGTTCCTTCCTGAACTACCGGCCGAAAATCGCCGTGGTCACCAATGTCGAACCCGATCACCTGGACCACTACGGCACGCCCGAAGCTGTCTACGAATCCTTTGACCGCTTTACGGAACTGCTGCCGGCGGACGGTGTCCTGATCGCCTGCGCGGACGACGACGGCGCCCTGGCCCTCGCGGAACGTACTGTGGCCCGTGGCAACACCAGGGTGGTCCTGTATGGAACCTCTGACCAAGCAGACCTGGTACTGCACGACGGCGGCCCCGGGCACGTCGAGGTTTCCTCGGCCGACGGTCGATTCGCCTTGGAGCTGCAGGTCCCGGGCCGGCACAACGCACTCAACGCATGCGCTGCCGTCGCTGTCGCCTTGGAGCTTGGGGTCGACGCCGCTGCTGCAGCGCGCGCCCTGGCGCACTTCTCCGGCGCGTCCCGGCGGTTTGAACTGAAGGGCGAGGGACGCGGCGTGCGCGTCTTTGATGACTATGCGCACCACCCCACCGAGGTCAGGGCGGCCCTGACTGCGGCGCGGTCCGTAGCGGACGGGCACGGCGTACACGTCCTGTTCCAGCCGCACCTGTTCTCGCGTACCAGGGAGTTCGCCGTCGAGTTCGCCGATGCACTGAACCTGGCAGACACCGCGCTGGTACTGGACATTTATCCCGCCCGCGAGGATCCCGTCCCCGGGGTCACCAGCCAGCTCATCGCCGATCACCTGGCCTCCGGCGGCCGCCTGGTGGCGGCCGGCGAAGCGGTGGCAGCCCTCGTGGCGGCCGCCGGGCCGGGCGATATCATCCTGACCGTCGGAGCCGGAGACGTGACCGGTTTCGGGCCGCAGATCGTGCGGGCCCTCGATGGGTAGTCCGCGCCGGCCCACCTACGCCTCGCCGCGCCGGCAAGCGGCGGCCAAGACGCCGGCGGAACCGGAAGTGATTTCCGCGTCCAAAAGTGCCACCCGAGCGCCGGAGGCACCATCCGCAGCAGCGCGCACTAAGGGGAAGAACCCGGACACGTTTGCCGCCCGGGAAAAGACGCCGGCCGGTGGCGACAACGTGCTGGTATTTCCGGAGCGGCCGGGTAAGCGCCGGAAGCGGCACTTGCTTGTTGCCCTGGGAACTGTGCTGGCGCTGGTCGCGGCACTGCTGGCTGCCGCCATCTTTTCTCCCATCCTGGCGGTGGGCACCATTTCAGTAACGGGGACCAAGCTTGTCACCGGGGAGCAGGTCCAGGCCGCGCTGAAGCCGCTGAAGGGCAAACCTCTGCCGCAGGTCAACGACGACGAGGTGGGCCGGCTGCTGGAGCCGCTGGTCCAGGTCAAATCCGTGTCGACGCAGGCGCGGCCGCCGTCGGAATTGGTTGTGCAGGTGCTGGAACGAGTTCCGGTGGCTTTGGTCAAGCAGGGGGAGCAGTACCAGATGGTTGATGTGGACGGCGTGGTGCTTGCCGCCACGGCGGATCCGACGTCTGTTTCGTTGCCTGTCATCGACGGCGGGGCCGGTGCCATCGGCAAGGATCTCTTCCAGGCCACCGCCGCCGTCCTGGGGGCGCTCCCGCCGGACGTCCTCGCAAGGCTGTCCAACGCCTCCGCCCAATCCGTGGACGCTGTGGAGCTCAAACTGGTGGACGGTCAAAGCATCATCTGGGGCAACGAAGGGGACAAGAAACTCAAAGCCAAAGTACTCGAGGCATTGCTTAAGGTTCCCGCGGACCCGAAGAACCCCGTGCGCGTGTACGATGTGAGCGCGCCCCGGCATCCGGTGACGCGCTGAACGCTCTCTCGTGGAAGTCGCAATATTTCACGGTATTCCCGCGACACGCGGCGCCGGTTATTGAATGTCCGAACCATAGGAAATAGCGTTCCAACATGAGTTACTTGACATAACTATAACCTTCAACTCGAAGGTTAAGGTTGCAGGCTTCAAGCCCGACTCCACAGTTTTCGCAATAGGACACGAACAAGGGACACGTAACGTGGCAGCTCCGCAGAATTACTTGGCCGTCATCAAGGTCGTCGGCATCGGCGGCGGTGGCGTGAACGCAGTCAACCGCATGATCGAGGTCGGCCTCCGGGGTGTTGAATTCATCGCCATCAACACTGATGCCCAGGCCTTGCTGATGAGTGACGCCGACGTCAAGCTCGACGTCGGGCGTGAGCTAACCCGTGGGCTCGGCGCAGGGGCGAATCCTGAGGTGGGCAAGCAGGCTGCCGAGGACCACGCTGACGAGATCGAAGAAGTCATCCGTGGCGCAGACATGGTGTTTGTGACCGCTGGCGAAGGTGGCGGCACAGGTACCGGCGGCGCGCCCGTGGTGGCACGCATCGCCCGCTCCCTTGGTGCGCTGACCATCGGCGTGGTCACCAGGCCGTTCACGTTTGAGGGCCGCCGCCGTGCCGGCTCGGCCGAGGCGGGCATTGACGCCCTCCGCGACGAGGTGGACACCCTGATCGTGATCCCGAACGACAGGCTCCTTTCCATCAGCGACCGAAACGTCTCCGTCCTGGACGCATTCCGATCCGCTGACCAGGTCCTGCTGTCCGGTGTCCAGGGCATCACTGACCTCATTACCACGCCCGGCCTGATCAACCTCGATTTCGCCGATGTCAAGTCGGTCATGCAGGGTGCAGGCTCCGCCCTGATGGGCATCGGCTCCGCCCGCGGCGAAGACCGCGCCGTGAAGGCAGCGGAACTGGCCATCGCCTCACCGCTGCTGGAAGCGTCCATCGACGGCGCCCACGGTGTGCTGCTCTCCATCCAGGGCGGCTCAGACCTCGGCCTGTTTGAAATCAACGAAGCAGCACGCCTGGTCCAGGAAGTGGCCCACCCCGAAGCCAACATCATTTTCGGTGCCGTGATCGACGACGCCCTCGGTGACGAGGCACGTGTTACGGTCATCGCCGCCGGATTCGATGATGTCAAGGCCACCTCGCCCTCGATGGACCAGTCCCAGCCGCAGGTAGCACCGCAGCGGCCTGCCGCGGCTCCCGCGCCCGCCCAGGCGCCCACGTTAGGCGGCGGCAGCCACCAGATGAACGTCCAGCCCGTCCACGCCGGAGTGGGCGCGTCCGGACTGAGCAACTGGGGCCAGCAGCGTCCGTCGGCCGTCCCCGCCGACTCAGGTTTCGACGTCGACCTTCCCTCAGTAGTGGAGCCGGATCTCTCGGGCAACCGTGCAGATGACCTGGATGTCCCCGACTTCCTGAAGTAGGGCACGGCTTGTTCCTTTGGCGGGCTGAAGTCTCACCCGGCGTGAGTGTGGCGTTCACGGACACTCACGCCGGCAACCTCGCCCTACACGTCGGGGACGACGCCGCAGACGTTCACCAGCGCCGCAGGACGCTGGAGAAGGCAGCGGACCTGGCTGCCGGATCCCTGCGTTTTATGGAGCAGGTCCATGGCACAGTCGTGGAAATGATGGACTCCGATACGCCTGCCCCTACCGCGGACGGCATGGTGTCACGGGGACTGCCGCTGGCAGTAATGGTGGCCGACTGCATCCCGGCAGTGCTCGTAGGCCACGGGCCGGACGGTCCTGTCCTGGCCGCCGTGCACGCGGGCCGCCCGGGGATCGCCAACGGCATCCTGCCTGCGGCAGTGGAGCGGATGCGGGCGGAAGGGGCCACCGCCATCCGTGCCTGGCTCGGACCGTCCATCTGTGGCAACTGCTACGAAGTCCCCGCTGAATTGCGTTCCGAAGTGGCCCAACAGGTGCCGTCAACGTGGAGCACTACGTCCTGGGGCACTGATGGGCTGGATCTCCCTGCCGGGGCGCGCAGCCAACTGGAGGCGGCGGGCGTCGTCATCGAATATGCGGGCCCGTGCACGCTGGAAAGCGACCAGCTCTTCTCCTACCGGAGGTCCAACGCCACCGGTCGGTTTGCCGGCCTCGTGTGGTCCCATGGGTGAGGGCTGACCATGGAAGACTCAGCACGGATGACCCAGCTGGCGGAGCGGCTCGCGGCTGTTCAGCGTCGTATCGGGTTGGCTGCAGCCTCGGCCGGCCGTGCCGGTGAGCTGCCCACGCTGATTGTGGTCACCAAGTTCCATCCGGTGGAGGACATCCGGCGCCTTGCCGCGCTGGGCGTCCGGGACGTTGGCGAGAACAGGGACCAGGAAGCCTCATCGAAGGCAGCGGAACTGGCTGAGCTTGGGCTCAATTGGCATTTCGTCGGACAACTGCAAAGCAAAAAGGCCAAGTCGGTGGTCAAATATGCCCGCGCACTCCATTCCGTAGACCGGCCGGCCCTGATTGACATCCTGCAGCGGGCCATCGCGGTGGAGCAGGACAGGACTGGCAGGGACGCCCTGCAGTGCTTCATCCAGGTCAGTCTCGAGGACGACGCCGGCGCCCACCGCGGTGGCGCCGCGCCGGCTGAAGTGCCGCTGCTCGCCGACCGGCTGGCCGCGGCCGACGGCCTGGAACTGGTAGGTGTGATGGCTGTTGCCCCGCTGGGCGCCAGTCCAGAGGCGGCTTTTGAAAAACTCGCTGGCATTTCAGCGTCCATGGTGGCCCGGCATCCGGGCGCCGGAGCCATTTCCGCCGGTATGAGCCAGGACCTCGAAGTGGCAATCCGGTTCGGGGCGACACACCTGCGAATCGGTTCCGATATTCTCGGATCGCGTCCCGACGTGGGGTAGCGTCGAACACATAGGAAGTGAGTGGCGGGGGATTCCAATGCTGTCAAGTTATTGGGCGGCCCGCCTACGGACACGATTAGGAGTCGACCATGGCCGGCGCTCTGCGCAAGACAATGATCTATCTTGGGCTCGCCGATGGCGATGAACACTACGAGTCCGAACACACCACAACACGTAAGGACGAGGACGATCCCATGGAAGCTGACCGCGAGGAACGCCGGGCTCCGGCGCCGATCCGCGAAGTCAGCCGTGAGACGTCGCACGCCCCTGAAGAGGAATACCGCGCACCAGTGACCCCCATCAAGCGCGCGGCCTCGAGCCGCGAAGAAACGTCCGGGCTTCGGCAGATCACCACGATCCACCCGCGGTCCTATAACGACGCCAAACTCATCGGTGAGAGTTTCCGTGACGGCATTCCGGTCATCATGAACGTCACCGACATGGGTGAAGCGGACGCAAAGCGCCTCGTAGACTTCTCAGCCGGGCTTGTATTCGGGCTCCGGGGCAGCATCGAGCGGGTTACTAACAAGGTCTTCCTGCTTTCGCCGTCATACATTGAGGTCATCGGCGACGACAAGAAGATCAGCGAGACCCAGGCCAGCTTTTTCAACCAAAGTTAGCCCATAAAGCTTATTGCGGATGCCAGGCAGGTACACCTGTCTGGCATCCGTGCTGAAATAGACAAGAAACGTTGGCAGGGCACTGCGGTATCCGGAATGGACATGGAGATATGAGTTAAGTCATGGGAATTGTTTTCGGACTTGTCTATATCATCCTCCTGCTGTTCCTAGTGGCGCTGATCATCCGCCTGGTTTTTGACTGGGTCCAGATGTTCGCCAGGGAGTGGCGTCCCCGCGGAATTGCCCTCGTGGCCGCCCATTCTGTCTATTCGATTACCGATCCGCCGCTCAAGGGGCTCCGAAGGCTGATCCCGCCGCTGAGGCTTGGCGGCGTGACACTGGACCTTGGTTTCCTGGTCCTTTTCATCGCCGTGAGCATCGCGATGGCGGTGACCAGGGGTTTCGCGTAATCTTCGACAAGACCTAGCGGGCACAGGCTAAGTTCCGGAAGCGAACTTATCCTTGTGACGCGAAAGAAATCTCCGGTTTGACACCCAGTGTTGAATTAGAGGAACCAGACAAAATTTAGGTACCGTAGTTTTGACGGCCGGAAGGCCTACTGACTAACTAGACCAATGAGGTGACCAGATGGCTTTGACGCCAGAAGACGTTGTCAACAAGCGCTTTCAGCCGACCAAGTTCCGCGAAGGCTACGACCAGGACGAAGTTGACGACTTCCTGGACGAAATCGTTGTGGAACTCAGGCGCCTGAACCAGGAGAACGACGAGCTCCGCAAGAAGCTTGCCGAATCCGGTTCCGCCGTGCCGGCCAGCTCCGCTGCAGCCGCCCCGGTGGTTGAGAAGGTCCCCGCGCCCGTCAAGGCAGACAAGGTTGAGGCTCCGGCGAAGGCCGCAGTCGACTCGAAACCTGCCGACGCTGTGAAGAAGAAGGAAGCCGAGCCGGTGGCCACCGCTGCAGCCGTTCCGGCCGCTGCCCCCGCACCGGCCGGCGGAAGGTCTGTTTCCGCCGAGTCCGCGGCCGGCCTGCTCGCCATGGCACAGCAGATGCACGACCGCCACGTCGCCGATGGCCAGTCGCAGAAGGACAAGATCATCGCTGAGGCCCAGATCGAGGCCAGCAGCCTGGTCAACGATGCCCAGGAGAAGTCACGCAAGATCCTCGGCGCCTTGGAGCAGCAGCGCTCGGTTCTGGAGCGCAAGGTGGAGCAGCTTCGTGGATTCGAGCGCGATTACCGCTCACGCCTGAAGGCCTACATCGAAGGCCAGTTGCGCGACCTTGACGCCCGCGGTTCCGTCGCGGCCCCCGAGGTCGAAGCGAACTAGTCAGTCAAGCAAGTATTCTGAAAGCCGGTGGCTGAGGTTTCCTCGGCCGCCGGTTTTTGTGATTAACATCGGTTTTACAAATGAAAGCACCATGACTGACGATCTTGCCGCCGACGCTGCACACCCGGTTCCCTCAACGCCCCGCCCAGGGAAGACGCTCTTGTTCTCCCTCTTCGCAGGCTTTGTAATCTTTGCTTACGTCTTCGACCAGCTGACCAAAATCTGGGTGACCACCTCCATGGTGGAGGGGGAGCGCATCCCTGTCCTGCCGCCGCTCCTGCACTGGTACTTTATCCGGAACTCCGGCGCGGCCTTCTCCATCGGCGAGAACGTAACCTGGGTGTTTTCCATCATCATGGCCGGGGTATCCATAGCCATCCTGTTCCAGGTGCGCAAGCTCGGCTCCGCCTGGTGGGCACTTGCGTTGGGGCTGCTCCTGGGCGGTGCCCTGGGCAACCTGACAGACCGGCTGTTCCGCGAACCTTCCTTCGGCATGGGGCACGTGGTGGACTTCATCCAGCTGCCCAATTTCGCGATCTTCAATATTGCCGATTCGGCGGTGGTTTCCGCTGTGTCCATCATTTGTATCCTGACACTGCGGGGGATCTCGCTGGACGGTTCACGGCACGTCGCTGCCGCGCGGGAAAAAGCCGATGATGCCTGAGCGTGTGGTGGTGGATGAGGAATCCGGTGGAACACGGGCCGATGCTGGGCTGGCCATGCTGATGGGGATTTCCCGTTCCCTGGCGGCGACCCTTATTGCCGAAGGCAATGTGGTCAGCCGCGGGAAAAAGCTCGGCAAGTCCGCGCGCCTGGTGGCCGGGGACGTCCTGGAAGTGACGGTGCCTGATCGACGGGACCCGCTCGAAGTGGTGGAGGAAGTTGTGGAAGGCCTGAAAATCCTGCTCGACGACGACGATTTCGTGGTGGTGGACAAGCCGGTAGGCGTGGCAGCGCATCCTTCTCCCGGCTGGGTGGGACCGACTGTGGTGGGAGGTCTTGCCGGGGCGGGGTACCGCATCTCGACGTCGGGCGCGCCTGAGCGCGTGGGAATCGTCCACAGGCTCGACGTCGGCACGTCGGGTGTGATGGTTGTGGCCAAGACCGAGCGCGCTTATACGGCCCTGAAACGGGCTTTCAAGGAACGCACCGTGGAGAAGGTATATCACGCCGTGGTCCAGGGACTCCCGGACCCGCTGGAGGGCACCATTGACGCACCCATCGGCCGCCACCCCGGACACGACTGGCGGTTCGCGGTGATTGAGGACGGCCGTCCGTCGGTGACGCACTACGAAGTATTGGAAGCCTTCGGCAAAGCAACCCTGGTGGAGGTGCACTTGGAAACGGGACGCACGCATCAGATCAGGGTGCACTTTTCAGCGCTCCGGCACCCTTGCGCCGGTGACCTTACTTACGGGGCTGACCCGCGGCTTGCGGCAACCCTGGGCCTGACGCGGCAATGGCTGCATGCGCGCCAGCTCGGCTTCGACCACCCCGTCACTGGCGAGCGTGTGACCGTCACCAGCGAATACCCCCAGGACCTTGCCTATGCCCTGGAAGTTCTCGAATCAGGCCAAGCCTAGCCACGCGGCCTGGTTGCCGCCCGCTTGCCGCTGAGTTCCTCATCACCTAGTCCCTACCGGCTGCGCCGCTGGGCCAGGGGCCGCCCGCCAGCGCTTAGAATGGTGCGGTGACTTCCAGCAATGCCTCGTTCGTCCATCTTCACAACCACACCGAATACTCCATGCTGGACGGTGCCGCCCGTCTGGGGGAGCTCTTCGATGAGACCGAACGCCTGGGGATGCCAGCACTCGCCACCACTGACCACGGCTACCTGTTCGGCGCCTTCGACTTCTGGAAACGTGCAACGGACCAGGGCATCAAGCCGATCATCGGCGTCGAAGCCTATGTCACCCCCGGCACCGCGCGGACGGACAAGAGCCGTGTCCGTTGGGGCGAGGAGCACCAGCGCAAAGACGATATCTCCGGTGGTGGTTCGTACACCCACATGACACTGCTGAGCTACAACAACGCCGGCATGAGGAACCTCTTCCGGGCGTCTTCCATCGCCTCCCTGGATGCCGTCTTCGGCAAGTGGCCGCGGCTGGACCGGGAACTCCTAAACACGTATTCGGAGGGCCTGATCGCCACGACGGGCTGCCCGTCGGGAGAAGTCCAGACCCGGCTGCGCCTTGGCCAGTACCGCGAGGCTTTGGAGGCCGCCTCGGAATTCCGTGACATTTTCGGTGCGGAGAATTACTTCTGCGAACTCATGGATCACGGCCTGGACATCGAACGGCGGGTCACGGGGGACCTGCTGCGGCTGGCCAAGGACCTGAACCTGCCACTGGTGGCCACCAATGACCTGCACTATACGCACGAACATGATGCCAAGGCGCATGAGGCCCTGCTGGCGATCCAGTCCGGTTCCACCCTGCTGGAGCCCACGTATGACAATGGCGGCTCGCGGTTCGCGTTCTCCGGCAGCGGTTACTACCTGAAGTCACCGCAGGAAATGCGGGAGCTTTTCAGGGACCACCCTGACGCCTGCGACAACACACTGCTGATCGCCGAGCGCTGCGAAGTCTCGTTCAACACGGGCGCAAACTACATGCCGCGGTTCCCCTGCCCGCCGGGCGAGGACGAGACGTCCTGGCTGGTCAAGGAAGTGGCCACCGGCCTGGAGTTCCGGTACCCGGGCGGCGTCCCGGACAAGGTCCGCACGCAGGCTGACTATGAGCTCGAAGTCATCACCTCCATGGGATTCCCGGGTTACTTCCTGGTGGTGGCCGACTTCATCAACTGGGCCAAGAGCAACGGCATCCGCGTCGGTCCGGGCCGTGGTTCCGGAGCCGGTTCCATGGTGGCCTACGCGATGCGGATCACCGACCTTGATCCGCTCCACCACGGCCTGATCTTTGAGCGGTTCCTCAACCCGGACCGTGTCTCCATGCCTGACTTCGACGTCGACTTCGATGACCGCCGCCGGTCCGAAGTGATCGACTACGTCACCCGCAAGTACGGTGACGAGCGCGTGGCCATGATCGTGACCTACGGCACCATCAAGACCAAGCAGGCCCTGAAGGACTCGTCCCGGGTGCTGGGCTACCCGTTCAGCATGGGCGAGCAGCTCACCAAGGCCCTGCCTCCGGCCGTGATGGCCAAGGACATTCCGCTGGCGGACATCCAGAACAAGGACTCCAAGCGCTACAGCGAGGCCGGCGACTTCCGGCAGCTGATCGGCACGGACCCCGAAGCAGCCAAGGTCTTTGAGACGGCCCTCGGTATTGAGGGACTGAAGCGCCAGTGGGGTGTGCACGCGGCCGGCGTCATCATGTCCTCGGACCCCATTATTGACGTCATCCCCGTCATGCGGCGCATCCAGGACGGCCAGGTGATTACGCAGTTCGATTACCCCACCTGCGAAGGCCTGGGCCTGATCAAGATGGACTTCCTGGGGTTGCGGAACCTGACGATCATTTCCGACGCCCTGGAAAACATCAAGCTCAACCGCGGCCACGACCTCGACCTGGACAGCCTGGCCCTTGACGACGTCGCCTCCTACGAACTGATGGCCCGGGGCGACACCCTGGGCGTTTTCCAGCTTGACGGAGGGCCGATGCGCGGGCTCCTGAAGCTGATGAAGCCTGACAACTTCGAAGACATCTCCGCTGTGCTCGCCCTGTACCGCCCCGGTCCGATGGGCGCCAACGCCCACACGGACTACGCACTGCGCAAGAACGGGATCCAGGAAGTCATTCCGATCCACCCGGAGCTGAAGGAACCCCTCGCAGAGATCCTCGGCGGCACCTACGGCCTGATCGTGTACCAGGAGCAGGTGATGGCCGTGGCGCAGAAGCTCGCCGGCTATTCCCTCGGCCAGGCCGACATCCTCCGCCGCGCAATGGGTAAAAAGAAGAAATCGGAGCTGGACAAGCAGTTCGCCGGGTTCTCCCAGGGCATGCAGGACAACGGCTATTCCATGGAGGCCGTGAAGACTCTCTGGGACATCCTGCTCCCCTTCTCCGACTACGCGTTCAACAAGGCGCATTCAGCCGCGTATGGCGTGATTTCCTACTGGACCGCCTACCTGAAGGCACACTACGCGCCGGAGTACATGGCAGCCCTGCTGACGTCGGTTGGCGATGACAAGGACAAATCCGCTATCTACCTCAACGAATGCCGCCGCATGGGAATCACCGTCTTGCCGCCGGATGTCAACGAGTCGGCACTGAACTTCACGCCTGTTGGCACCGACATCCGCTTCGGCATGGGGGCCATCCGCAACGTGGGGGTCAACGCCGTCGAAGCGATGGTGGCCGCGCGCGAAAAGGAGGGCGCCTACACGTCCTTTAAGGACTATCTGGTCAAGGTTCCCGCCGTGGTGTGCAACAAGCGCACCATTGAGTCCCTGATCAAGGCCGGCGCGTTCGACTCCCTCAAACACCATCGGCGCGCCCTGGCGATGATCCATGAGGAGGCCATCGATTCGGTCATCACACTCAAGCGCAATGAAGCGATCGGCCAGTTCGACCTCTTCGCCGGCTTCGAGGAAGCCGAGTCCGAGGCCTCGCTGAGCATTGAGATTCCCGACCTGCCCGAATGGGAGAAGAAGGACAAGCTGTCCTTCGAACGGGACATGCTGGGACTCTATGTCTCGGACCACCCGCTCCAGGGACTCGAAGGCCTCCTCAGCCAGCACGCGGACCAGAGCATCACCTCGATCATCGCCGATGACGGGCCGCACGACGGCGCAATTGTCACCATCTCGGGCATGATCACCTCGCTCAGCCGCAGGATCGCCAAGGCCAGCGGCAACGCCTACGCACGTGCCGAAATCGAGGACCTCGGCGGCTCGATGGAGGTTATGTTTTTCGGCCAGGTCTATGGCCCCATCGCATCAGTACTGGCTGAGGACCTGATTGTGGTGGTCAAGGGCCGCCTGCAGCGGCGCGACGACGGTGCCGTGGCTTTAAACTGTATGGAACTCAGTGTCCCGGACCTCAGTGAAGGCACAAACGGTCCCGTGCAGATTTCCATGGCAACCCACAAGGCCACCGAAACAGTGGTCACCGAGCTGGGGGACGTCCTGCGGAACCACCGGGGCAACTCCGAAGTCCGGCTGCACCTGCAGGGGGATACGCGCACCGAAGTCATGGCCCTGCCAGTCCATCTCAGGGTCAATCCAAGCCCATCGCTGTTCGGGGACTTGAAGGTCCTCCTTGGGCCAACCTGCCTGGACTACTAGTCTCTCTGGCTAGATTTCGTAGTCCAGCGGGACCGGCTGGCCATAGCTGCCCGCGTGGTAGAGGAGCGGCGAGCCGTCCGCGCCGACGGCGCCCGCCACTACTTCGACAACCACCACGGCGTTGTTCTCGAAGGAGAGCCGCATCTGGATCTTGCCGATGAGCCACCCGGCGACGTCCTTAAGGACCGGGACATCGTGCGGGCCAAGTTCCCAGTGGTCTCCGCCGAAGCGGTCCTTCGTGCGCGCGAACCGGTCGGCCAGGGCCTGGTTTTCCAGGCCCAGCATGTGGACGCCGAGGTGGGTGGCGTTGGCAACGGCCGGCCAGGAACTTGAACTCCGTGCCATGTTGAAGGTGAACCGCGGCGGCTGTGCTGACAGCGACGCAACCGACGTGGCGGTAAAACCGTACGGCTCACCCTTGTAGTTCACCGTGATGATGGCGACGCCGGCCGCGTGGCGCCGGAACATTTCCTTGAACGTGCCCTCAAACGGCGATGCATCTGACATGGTGTAAACCGCTCCTTGGAAACATGCTGATCTGGACTCTCCCTTAAGGGTATTGGTCCGGCCGGGCGCGGCGGAATCGGCTGACAACCCACGTCATGTGACCTCGTGCATCGAACCTTTGTTAAGGTTTGTTTCATGAGTGAACACATCAGCCACCGGTCCGCCCGGTTGCCGTGGAAGTGGTTTGTTGCTGCCGCGGCCGGTGGTATCCCCGTGGGACTTTTGTGGTGGCTGCTCGCCCCGGGCGGTCTGAACCTGATCACCCGCAATCCCGCCTTCGGTGACGGGACCAATCCGGACGCATGGCTGCCGCGGGACCTGACTCTCGGCGGCCTCCTCGTTTTCGCCGGCTGCCTGATGGCCGTCTTCCTTACGGACAAAGGCGGCCGGGCAGCGCAACCGGCTTTCCTCCTCAGCCTGGCCGGCGGATTCGCCGGCGCACTCATTGCCTGGCAGACGGGCATGATGGCGGGCCGGCTGTGGGGCGTCCCGGCGGACACAACCTTCAGTTCCAGCGTGGCCTTCTCCCTCCGCTCGTGGTCTGTAGTGCTGCTGTGGCCGGCGGCAACCGCAACCTGCGTGTTTGGCCTGAGCCTACTGAACCTGCTGAAGAAGGGACCAAACGGCGGGAGTGCACCCCGCGCCGAAGGCACGGCGCCCGGCGCGTAAAATAATCAGGTGACCATTTCTCCTGAATCTCCCGCCACCCCGCCAACCACAACCGTGAGCTTCCGCACGGTCGATCTGCGCGGACGGGGCCTGACCTTGGCCGGCTTGCGTGCCGCCGTGCCTCGTGCCCGGCACAACACGGTGGCGGACGCGGAAGAAAAAGTCCTCGACATCATCAAGGCTGTCAGGCAGGACGGTTTTGCCGCCCTCAGCGACCTTGCCCTTCGGTTCGACGGCGTGGACCAGGTCCATCCCGGGGTCCCTGCCGAAGCACTGGCTAAGGCGCTGGCGGATCTGGATCCGGCCGTCCGCAGCGCGCTGGAGGAATCCATCAGCCGTGCCCGGCAGTTTGCCGACGCCCAGCGGCCGCGCAACGTCAACGTCGAACTTGGCGACGGTGCGCTGGTGAGCCAGAACTGGGTACCGGTTTCGCGGGTGGGGCTTTACGTTCCGGGCGGCTTGGCCGTCTACCCGTCGTCGGTCATCATGAACGTTGTCCCCGCGCTGGCCGCCGGGGTGGAGTCCATCGCCCTGGCGTCCCCGCCGCAGAAGGACTTCGGCGGCCTCCCGCACCCCACCATTCTTGCGGCGGCGGCCCTGCTCGGCATCAGCGAGGTGTACGCCATCGGCGGCGCGCAGGCCATCGCTGCGTTCGCCTATGGCGTGGACGCCGGCGACGCCGGGCCCGCGCTGGAACCCGTTGACGTAGTGACAGGTCCCGGAAACATTTTTGTGGCCACCGCGAAGCGGCTGGTCAAGGGCGTGGTGGGCATCGACTCCGAGGCCGGAACCACGGAAATTGCCATCCTGGCCGATTCCTCCGCCCAGCCTGACCTTGTGGCCGCGGACCTGATCAGCCAGGCCGAACACGACCCACAGGCCGCTTCGGTGCTCATCACCGATTCGGAGGACCTTGCCGCGGCAGTCCGCGTCGAACTGGACCGGCAGGCGGCCGCCACCAAGCATTCGCAGCGTGTGTGCGAGGCCCTGTCCGGACCTCAGTCGGGCGTCGTTTTGGTGGAGGACCTCGGACAGGGCATCGCCGCCTGTGACGCGTATGCCGCGGAACACCTGGAAATCATGACCGCGGACGCGGCCACGGTGGCCGCCAGGATCCGGAACGCCGGTGCGATCTTTGTGGGGGACTACAGTCCCGTCAGCCTGGGGGATTACTGCGCGGGGTCCAACCACGTGTTGCCCACCAGCGGTACGGCGGCGTTTTCCTCCGGCTTGAACGTCACCACTTTCCTGCGCGCCATCCAGGTGGTCAATTACAGCCGGGCTGCCCTTGCCGAAGTCAGCGGTCACATCGTGAGCCTGTCCGCGGCGGAGGACCTCCCTGCCCACGGCCAGGCCGTGACGGCCCGGTTCACGGGGAACGCCTGATTACCGCCGGGACGGGGCGAAAGTACTACATGTAGTACTGGCCTTCACTACATGTAGTAGTTACAGGCTTGGTGTTAGACACCATCCGGTCGTAGACTGATGCCTGACGATCGAGGGAGGGGACACCATGTACTGTCCGTTCTGCCGCAACCCGGACTCCCGCGTTGTCGACAGCCGCATGGCCGACGACGGTTCAGCCATCAGGCGCCGCCGCCAGTGCCCCGAGTGCGGACGCCGGTTCACCACCGTCGAAACCACCAGCCTGTCCGTCATTAAGCGTTCCGGCGTCGGCGAGCCGTTCAGCCGTAGCAAGGTCATCAACGGCGTCCGCAAGGCCTGCCAGGGCCGCCCGGTGAGCGAAGATGACCTTGCGCTCCTTGCGCAGGAGGTTGAGGAGCAGATCCGCGCCTCGGGGGCCGCAGAGATTGATGCGCATGAAGTTGGCCTCGTCATCCTCGGCCCGCTGCAGAAGCTCGACCAGGTGGCGTACCTGCGGTTCGCCAGCGTGTACCAGGCCTTCGAATCCCTTGAAGACTTCGAGACCGCCATTGCGCTGCTCCGCCACGAGTCCGCGGAAGAAATCCCGGTACAGCCTGCAAAGAGCACTAAGAACTCCGCAAAGAGTCCCCTGTAAGCTCCCGTACGGCGGCTGAGGGCAGACGCAGCCAGCACCGTCACTGCGGGCCGGCCACCAGCCCCACCGTGAGGACGTCTACGGCGCCCTTGGACGCGGCATAGTGCGCCCACGTTCCCGGTGAACCTGCCTTGGTGGCCGTGGAAGAGATGTTGATGATGGAACCGCCGTTGCCGCCGGTGTTCCGTCCCAGCCCGCGGACGGCCGCCTGGCAGACGTAGATCGGGCCGGACACGTTCACGTCCATCACGCGCCGCACCGTCTCGGCGGGAACGTCGGCGAGTTTGCCGATCAGGTTCCCGGTGATGCCGGCCTTGTTTACACCCGCGGCGAATTTGCCCAGCTGGTCGGCTGCGTCGACGAGGGCCTCCACTGCGGCGGGGTCGCTCACATCCGCCTGGACGGCAACAGCCGTCCCGCCGCTTCCAGTAATGTGTCGCACCACTAAGCTGGCACCTGCGGCGTAGGCTGGAAAATTCACGACGACGGCGTACCCCTCCTGTGCGGCACGGCGGGCGATAGCCGCCCCGATGCCGCTGCTGGCACCGGTAACAACCATCACCGCAGGCGAAGCCGCATCAGAACCAGCCAATAGCTATTTAACGTACTTGTGCTTCAAGGCAATTTCGACGGCGGCGCCCACGATTCCGGCCTCGTTCTTCAACTCAGCAGGCACGATGGGAGTGCGCAGCTTCAGCTTGGGCAGGAACTCGTCCGCGCGCTTGGAGATGCCGCCGCCCACAATGAACAGCTCGGGCGAGAACAGGAACTCGACGTGGGCGAAATAGCGCTGCAGCAGTACGCTGTATTCCTCCCAGCTCAGGCCGTCCCGCTCGCGGGCCACGGCGGAAGCCTTGGTCTCGGCGTCGAAGCCGTCGATCTCCAGGTGGCCCAGCTCCGCGTTGGGCACCAGATGGCCGTTGAAGATGAAAGCAGAACCGATCCCGGTGCCGAGGGTGATCACCAGGACAGTGCCGTCAATCCCGGCGCCGGCACCGAAGCGCGCCTCCGCCAGCCCCGCGGCGTCGGCGTCGTTGATGACCTCAACCGGGCGTCCCAGGCGGGCCGTGAGCAGGGCGTCGATGTCTGTGTTAAGCCAGCTTTTGTCCACGTTGGCCGCAGAATGCACCACGCCGTGCTGGATGATGCCGGGGAATGTAACGCCCACAGGCGAATCCGGTGCCGGGGCCTCCGGGCGGCCGGAGAGTTCGGCCACGACCTGCGCCACGACGTCGGCAACTGCCTCGGGGGTGGCCGGCTGGGGAGTGGGCACCCGGAACCGCTCGCCGAGGACTTTGCCCTTCTTCAGGTCGACAATACCGCCCTTGATTCCGGTACCGCCGATGTCGATGCCGATCAGCGGAGCTTTTTTGTGCGACTTCTCGTCCTTCTTGGCCAATGTCTTATCCGTTCGTGGCAGGGCGGGCGGGCCGGTCGGCTGACCGGGGGATTCAGGGGAGCGTCAGGATCTCCGCGCCGGATTCCGTGACCAGCAGGGTGTGTTCAAACTGCGCGGTCCGTTTGTGGTCGCGGGTGACAACCGTCCAGTCGTCTTCCCACATGTCCCATTCGACGGTGCCGAGTGTCAGCATGGGTTCGATCGTGAACACCATTCCTGCTTCGATCACCGTGTTGTAGGCAGGGGCGGCATCGTAGTGGGGGATGATCAGGCCGGTATGGAAGGCTTCGCCCACCCCGTGACCCGTGAAGTCCCGCACCACGCCGTAGCCGAAACGTTTCGCGTACGACTGGATGGCGCGGCCGATGACGTTGATTTCGCGGCCGGGCGCCACGGCCCTGATGGCCCGGTTGAGGGACTCCTGCGTCCGCTCCACCAGGAGGCGTGATTCCTCGTCGACGTCGCCCGCCGGGAAGGTGTAGTTTGTGTCGCCGTGAACCCCGTTAATGAAGGCCGTGATATCGATGTTGAGGATATCGCCGTCCTGAACCACGGTGCTGTCCGGAATGCCATGGCAGATGACTTCATTCAGCGACGAACACAGAGACTTGGGGAATCCCCGGTAACCCAAGGTGGACGGGTATGCCTTGTGGTCCAGCAGGAACTCATGGCCCACCTTGTCCAGCTGGTCGGTGGTGACTCCCGGCTTGACGTGCTTGCCCACCTCAACGATCGCCTGCGCGGCGATCCGGCTGGCGGTACGGATCTTCTCGATGGTCTCGGCCGACTTGACCTCGGAGCCGGTGAACTTGGCCGGGCCAGGCTTGCCCACGTACTCCGGGCGCGGAATGGACGCCGGAACGGACAGTTGGAGGCTGACCGTTCCGCGGGTCAGCGTGCCGGTGGGTGCAGTCGAGGCTAGGGAAGGCATAGATTGATCATATAAGGGACCGTAGAACGCCAAGAAACGCGAGGGCTTAAACTGCACCCGTGGTCACTTGGGTTACGCGGGTCACAGCCGGGGCCTGCTGCCCGACGGAACGAAGGAGCATCCGATGACTGAGTACTGGTTCAACGTGAAAACACACGAGGTGGAAGAAGACGCCCAGTCAGATTGGACCCAGCTGATTGGCCCGTATAAAACGCGGGAGGAAGCTGAGCACGCACTCGCAAAGGTACGGGCCCGCAACGCGGCGTGGGAAAAGGGCGACGAAGACTGAAGGGGGCCGCGGCACCCCCGTGCCGCCGTCGGTTTTTGAGGGCCGCTGCAACTCCCCAACGGGGCTTTCGGCTGGGAGAGTTACTACACACGCCCGGACGACGGACCGGTGGTACCGCAAGGAGGCACATCATGGCCGGACTCAAGCCAGAATACTCAGGACAGTAGCGCTTCGACCCGGCGTATACGCGTATCGGCTTTTCCACCCGCCACGCAATGGTCACGAAAGTGCGCGGGGCCTTTAATGACATCGAAGGCTCCATCATGGTGGACTCAGAGGCGCCCGAACGCTCAATCGTTGAGCTGACCATCAAAGTCGCGAGCATTGGCACCCGCAATGCCGACCGCGATCAGCACCTGCGGACCAACGACTTCTTTGACGCTCCCCAGTCCCCGGAGATTTCGTTTGTGAGCGACCGCGTGGATCAGGTTGACGAGGGCCACTTCATTGTCAGTGGAGCCGTAACTATCCGGGGCATCACCCGGGAGATTTCGATCCCGATCGACTTCGTCGGCGTTGAACGGAACCCCGCGGGCAACCTCCGGGCCGGCTTTGAAGGTACCCGTAGGATAAACCGCCAGGATTTCGGGCTCAAATGGAATACCAACCTGGACTCGGGCGGGTGCTGGTGTCGGACAAGATCACCCTGGAGTTCGAGAAGTCCGCCATTAAGGTCGAAGAGGGCGCTGCACAGGGCTGAGGGGTAAGGTGCCAACCCGGAAGCCGCTGCTTTAGAAGGAGTGCTCCGGGCCGGGGAACTGGCCTGAACGTACGTCCTCGCCGTAGGCCTTGGCAGCATCGCCGAGTGTGGCGCGGAGATCGGCGTACTGCTTGACGAACTTCGCCATGCGGCCGCCCCGGAGTCCAGCCATGTCCTGCCAGACCAGCACTTGCCCGGTGGTGGCGTTACCGGCGCCAATGCCGACGGTCGGCACGCTCACGGCCGCGTCAACGGCGGCCGCGGTTTCCGCCGGCACCATTTCCATCAGGATACTGAACGCACCCGCCTCAGCCAGCGCCACGGCGTCGTCAATCAGGCGCTGCGCGTCATCACCGCGGCCCTGCACACGGTAACCGCCCAGGGCGTGTTCGCTTTGCGGGGTGAACCCGATGTGGGCCATGACCGGGATGCCGGCCTGGACCATGGCGCGCACAGTTTCGGCGTAGTACTTCCCGCCCTCGATTTTGACGGCGTGCGCCAGCCCTTCCTTAAGGAACCGGACGCCGCTAGCCACGCCTTGCTGGGCTGAGACTTCATAACTGCCGAACGGCAGGTCCGCCACCACCAGGGCGCGCTTGGCTGAACGGGCCACAGCCCGGCAGAGGGGGAGGAGTTCATCCACCGTCACGGGGAGGCTGGTCTCGTTGCCAAAGACGTTGTTGGATGCGGAGTCTCCCACCAGGAGCACCTCAATACCGGCCTGATCGAAGATCTCAGCACTGTATTGCTCGTAGGCAGTCAGCATGGCGAACCTGGTGCCGTCCCGTTTGGCCTGCTGCAGGTGGTGGATGCGGACTTTGGCTGCCGGCTTGGCTGGAGCGCCCGACGACGGCGCCTGCGCCGGTGCCGGCCCGTTTCCGTAAGGTGCGGGTACGTCAACGGACGCGCTTGAGTCAGAGCTATTGGTTGAGGCCATGGCAAGAGCGTAGTGCGGCACCCGCGGTCCTAGCCACCCGCGGACAGGACCGCAGCCTGTGATCCCCGTCATAGCCGGGGCTCCCGAGAAGGCGTATTTGCCATTTTGTCCGGTGGGCCGGGAGGCGCTGGGATGTTAACCCTGCGTTACGTGCGGTGGCGGCTCCAGCATCGGTGTCGATTGCTTAGTAAAGTTATGGTGAACTGCTGCCGGCTGCCGCTTCCGCGGACCCGGAGCATGAACGTTGACCGGAGAAGAGGCCACCATGGACCGCCAGCAAGAGTTTGTCCTGCGCACAATCGAGGAGCGCGACGTACGGTTTGTACGCCTGTGGTTCACCGACGTCGTGGGTTCACTCAAGTCAGTGGCGCTCGCCCCGGCCGAGGTTGAGGGCGCCTTTGAGGAGGGCCTCGGCTTTGACGGCTCAGCCATCGAAGGCCTGGCCCGGGTATTCGAAGCCGACATGCTGGCCCAGCCGGACCCGGCCACGTTCCAGATCCTCCCGTGGCGCGGTGAGACTGAGCAGACTGCGCGAATGTTCTGCGACATCCTCACCCCGGATGGCGAACCGTCGGCCGCGGATCCGCGCAACGTCCTCAAACGCACGCTGGCCAAGGCCGCGGACATGGGGTTCACGTGCTACACCCATCCCGAAATCGAGTTCTACCTCCTGAAGTCCCAGGAACCCGGCCCGGATGGGTCGCCTGTTCCGGTGGACGAGGGTGGCTACTTTGACCATGTCCCCGGCGGCGTGGCCCAGGACTTCCGCCGCACGGCAGTCACCATGCTGGAATCTGTCGGTATCTCGGTGGAGTTCAGCCACCACGAAGCGGGTCCGGGCCAGAACGAGATCGACCTCCGGTACGCGGACGCCCTCCAGACGGCGGACAACATCATGACCTTCCGGACAGTCATCAAGGAGGTGGCCCTGCAGCAGGGCACCTACGCAACCTTTATGCCCAAGCCGTTTACCCCGCACCCCGGGTCCGGAATGCATACGCACTTCTCCCTGTTTGAGGGCGACGCCAACGCATTTTACGAGGCCGGCGCGGAATTCCAGCTCTCCACAACAGCGCGCCAATTCATCGCCGGAATCCTGAAGCATGCCCCCGAATTCACGGCCGTAACCAACCAGTTCGTGAACTCCTACAAACGGCTCTGGGGCGGCGGCGAGGCGCCAAGCTACTTGAGTTGGGGCCACAACAACCGCTCTGCGCTGGTCCGCGTACCGCTGTACAAACCGGGCAAGGGACAGTCCGCCAGGATCGAATACCGGGGAATCGATTCTGCTGCCAACCCTTACCTGGCCTACGCGGTCCTGCTGGGCGCGGGGTTGAAGGGAATCGAGGAAGGCTACGAACTCCCGGCCGCGGCCGAGGATGACGTCTGGTCGCTGAGTTCCGCGGAGCGCCGGGCCATGGGGCATGATCCGCTTCCGGCGAGCCTCCACGACGCCATCCGGATCATGGAGGAATCGGAACTGATGCCGCAGATCCTGGGCGAACAGGTCTTTGAGCACTTCCTGCGCAACAAGCGCGCGGAGTGGCAGGACTACCGGCTCCAGGTGACGCCCTACGAACTGCAGCGCAACCTCGGCATTCTGTAGGCGGTGGTTGTGAGCTTCGCCCGCCGCCTGATCTCGGCCGGCTTCAGTGACCTGGAGAAGGGAGAGAGGTTTCTGGCTGCCCCTGAACTGGACGGCCTGGACCAGGACAGGATCTTCGCCGGCCTGCAAATGGCCGCCAACCCGGATGTCGCGCTGCAGTCCCTGGTCAGGCTGATTGAAAAGCACCCGCGGCTTCGGGAGCTGGCGGCCGCCGATCCGGAGACCAGCGAGCCGCTCTACCGTGTACTGGGGGCCTCCGAAGCGCTGGGCGAGTTCCTCATCCGCCATCCGGAACACTTGGTAGCCTTCGAGGTCACGGCCAGCCCGGAACCGCTGCCGGCAGATCCGGAGCAGCTCCGAGCAGCCCTCCTGTCGTCCGTCCGGGCCGACTCACGGTCGTCCCGGCCGCTGGCCGGGATAACCGGCACCGAAGCCTATGCGGCACTGCGGACGGCCTACCGGCGCGGGGTGGTGGACCTTGCCGTCAAGGACTTGTGCGCCGCCGACCCGCTGGATTTTATGCCGGCCGTCGGGGCTGAACTCGCGGATCTGGCAGGGGCCGCCATTGAGGCCGCCCTGGCGGTATCCCGGGCGGAGGCCGCAGAGCAGTTCAGCGCCGACGAAGTGGCCGGCGTCGGCCTGGCCGTCATCGGCATGGGCAAGTGCGGGGCCCGGGAACTGAACTACATTTCCGACGTCGATGTCATCTACGTGATCGATGCCGGCGACCTGGACGATGCCCGGGCCAGCACCATCGGTACCGCCCTGGCCGCCGGCATTTCCCGGGCGATCTCCTCGGTGGCACGCGAGCCCGGTCTTTGGGAAGTGGACGCGAACCTCCGTCCGGAAGGGAAGTCCGGGCCGCTGGTCAGGACCCTGGCGTCCCACGAAACCTACTACGCCCGCTGGGCGCAAAGCTGGGAGTTCCAGGCACTGCTGAAGGCGCGCACCATCGCCGGCGACAAAGAACTCGGGGAACGCTATGAAAATGCCGTAGCGCCGCTCATCTGGAGTTCTGCCGGGCGCGAAGGGTTCGTCGAGTCAGTGCAGGCGATGCGCCGCCGGGTCACCGAACACATCCCCGCCGCCGAGGAACAGCGGCAGATCAAGCTCGGCCGGGGCGGCCTCCGTGACGTCGAGTTCACCGTCCAGCTGCTCCAGCTGGTACATGGGAAATCCGACGTGTCCCTCCGCCGCAGGGACACCACAGCGGCCATCACGGCGCTCTCGGCCGGCGGCTACATTGGCCGGTCCGACGCTGCCGCCTTCGACCAGGCCTACCGCTACCTACGGCTCCTGGAACACCGGATCCAGCTTTTCCAGCTCCGCCGGACGCACCTTATGCCAGTCAGCGAGGCAGCCCTCCGAGCCCTCGCCAAGGCAGTCCTGGGCCCTTTTTCCACTGACCGGCCGCACCCGGATGCGCTGCTCGCGCAGTGGCAGAAGACCAAAAAGTCCGTCCGCGAACTGCACGAACGCATCTTTTACCGCCCGCTGCTCAATACTGCAGCCAAACTCAGCAGCGAAGACGCCAAGCTGACCCCGGAGGCAGCCCAGGGCCGCCTCGCCGCCCTGGGCTACGGTGACCCGAAGGGCGCCTTGCGGCATATCCAGGCGCTCACGGCCGGGGTTAGCCGGCGGGCCGCACTGCAGCGCCAGCTGCTGCCCATCCTGTTGGACTGGCTCGCCGAAGGCGTTGATCCCGACGCCGGGCTGCTCGCGTTCCGGCGGGTCAGCGAAGCGCTTGGAACCACGCACTGGTATTTGGGCATGCTCCGCGATTCCACGGCCGCTGCCGAACGGCTGTGCCACGTGCTCTCCAACTCCCGCCTGATCGCTGACCTGCTGGAGGTATCGCCGGAATCGGTGGCATGGCTGGGCACCAACAAGGACCTCGTCCCGCTGGGCTTTGAAGCCCAGTGGCAGGAGATCACATCCAAAATGTCACGCCACGCAGATCCGGAAAGCGCCATGCGGCTCATCCGGCTGATCCGGCGGCGCGAGATCCTGCGGATTGCCATTGCTGATTCTGCCGGGCTGCTTAACCAGGACGAGGTGGGTGCAGCCCTGGCGGACACGGACAGGGCAGCAGTGCTGGGTGCCCTCCGCGTGGCCGAGGGCATTGTGTCCTCGAAGGCAGCGTTGAAGACAGCCGTGCTCATTGTTGCCATGGGCCGGCAGGGCGGGCGGGAGATTGGTTATGGCTCTGATGCCGATGTGATGTACGTGCACCGCGCCCTACCGGGCTTTACGGAGGAGGAAGCGCAGGAGCAGGCCGCACGGATTGTGTCCAAGGTGTCCAGCCTCCTGACCCAGCCGCTCAAACCCGCCATCATGGCCGAGCGGGTGCTGCAGATGGATGCGGATCTCCGCCCGGAGGGGAAGAACGGCGCCATGGTGCGTTCCCTCGATTCCTTCGCTGAATATTACCGCCGGTGGTCTTTGATCTGGGAAGCGCAGGCGCTGCTGCGGGCAAGGCCCATGGCCGGAGATGACGCGCTGGCCCGCGACTTCCTGGCCCTCATCGATCCGATGAGGTATCCGGAGAATATTTCGGCGCACGATGTCCGGGAGGTGCGCAGGGTCAAGGCGCGGGTGGAAGCCGAACGGCTGCCGCGCGGGGCGGATCCGGCCCGCCACCTGAAACTTGGGCGCGGGGGACTGAGCGATGTCGAGTGGCTGGTGCAACTCCTGCAGCTCCAGGACGCAGATAGACACCCTGAACTGCGGACAACCTCAACGGTGGAGGCTCTAGATGCGGCGGCCTCCCTGGGGCTGCTCGCCACGGATGATGCGAAGCTGCTTGCGGATGCGTGGCGGCTGGCCAGCCGGATCCGTTCCGCCAACGTGATTTGGAGCGGCAGGGCTTCGGACCTGCTGCCGTCCTCACGACGGGACCTCGAAGCCGTGGCACGGTGGTGCGGGTACGAACCGGGCCACGCCGCGGCCCTGGAAGAGGACTACCTGCGCCTGAGCAGGCGTGCACGTGCGGTCTTCGAGCGGGTGTTCTACGGCCACTAGGCGGCCGGACGAGCGCCGCGGCGGTTGCGCTGGGCGTGCGCGGGTAATGAAGACGGCCAAATACAGGTAGCCTCTAGGGGTTAGTTTGCCGGTCCAAAGACCGGCTGCCGCACTTACCTAGGGGATGTTTGAACTTGTCCAGACTCCAGCAGACCGGGGCCGCAAGGCCGCGGACGGCCACGGTCATAGGCGCGTTGCTGGCCTTAGCCGCCATGCTCTTCGGTGCTGTCGGCGCCGCAGCCGCGCCGACAGAGGCAACCGAGGCCACCGTCGGTTCAGCCCATGCGGCCGCCGCACCCTCGAGCCTTTCGGGGAAGACCTTCGTCATCGGCACGGACACAACGTTTGCCCCGTTCGAATTCCGCGATGCCGGCGGCGAACTGACCGGCATCGACATGGACATCATCCGCGAGATTGCCCAAAAACAGGGTTTCGCCGTTGAGATCAAGTCGCTTGGCTTCAACGCTGCCCTCCAAGCGCTCTCCTCCAACCAGGTGGACGGCGTGATCGCCGGAATGTCCATCACGGAGCCCCGCAAGCAGATCTACGATTTCTCCGACCCCTACTTCGAGTCGGGTGTCCAGATGGCCGTCGCCAAGTCCAACTCGGACATCAAGGGTTACGGGGACCTCAAGGGCCAGACCGTCACGGCCAAGACCGGGAGCGAAGGCGAAACGTACGCCAAGTCCATCGCGGACCAGTACGGCTTCGCCGTCAAATCGCTGGACCAGTCCGCCACCATGTATGAGCTCGTGAAGTCAGGGAACGCCGTCGCCGTCTTTGACGATTACCCTGTCCTGGCTTATGGGATCAGCCAGAACAACGGGCTGAAGGCGGTCACAGAGAAGGAAAAGGGAGGCTCCTACGGATTCGCCGTCAACAAGGGCAAGAACCCGGAGCTGCTGCAGGCGTTCAATACAGGCCTGGGGGAGCTGAAGTCTAGCGGCAAGTACCAGGGGATCCTGGACAAGTACCTCAAGGACCCGACGAAGGCTACCCCGTCCAGCTTCTGGGATTTGCTGGGCAACAGCTTCCCCGCGCTCATGAAGGGCCTTGGCAACACGGTGCTGGTGACCGCCATCTCGTTCGCGATTGCCATGCTGATCGGCCTGCTTATGGGTTTCCTGAAGATCTCCACCAGTGTGCTCCTCCGTGGCATCGCAACGACCTTTGTTAGCGTCTTCCGCGGCACGCCGCTGCTGGTGTGGGCCTTCTTCTTCTACTTCGGCATCCCTCAGCTGACCGGCCAGCCGATCGATATCTGGGTGGCGGGCGTCCTCACCCTGAGCCTGAACTCCGGTGCGTATATCACGGAAATCGTCCGAGGATCCATTCAGTCTGTGGATCCGGGCCAGCTCGAAGCCAGCCGCAGCCTGGGCCTGGGCTACGCAAAGTCCATGCAGAAGGTTGTGGTCCCGCAGGCGTTCAAGATCATGACCCCCTCACTGATAAACCAGCTGATCATCATGCTCAAGGACAGCTCACTGCTGCTCGCGATCGGCTTCGCAGAGCTCCTTTACCAGGGCCAGCAGATCTACGCCGGGAACTTCCGGATCACCGAAACACTGCTGATTGTCGCTGTTCTCTACTTCGTAGTGATCATGCTCCTGACCAAACTGGCCAACGTTGCAGATAAGAGGTTCAACAAATGAGCACAGCAGTAAGTGCCGCCAGCAAGATCTCGGTCAGGGACCTCAAGAAGTCCTTTGGGGCGCACGAGGTCCTCAAAGGCATTACCGCCGAGGTTGCGGAAGGCGAGGTGGTGTGTGTGATCGGGCCCTCGGGTTCAGGCAAGTCCACGTTCCTTCGCTGCCTGAACAAGCTCGAGGACATTACAGCCGGTCATGTCACGGTGGATGGCTTTGACGTGTCGGACCCCAAGGTGGACATCAACGAGGTCCGCCGTCACATCGGCATGGTCTTCCAGCACTTCAACCTGTTTCCGCACATGTCCGTGATCGAGAACATCATGCTGGCCCCGGTGGAGTCGAAGAAACAGGGCAAGGAGGCGGCCCGGGCCAGCGCCCTGAAGCTGCTGGAACGCGTCGGGCTGGCCGAGAAGGCCGACGCCCGGCCGGCGTCCCTCTCCGGCGGCCAAAAACAGCGTGTTGCGATCGCCCGGGCGCTGGCCATGAACCCGGACATCATGCTCTTCGATGAAGCTACGTCCGCGCTCGACCCCGAGATGGTCGGCGAGGTCCTGCAGGTCATCAAGGACCTGGCCGGCGAAGGTATGACCATGGTGTTGGTGACGCACGAGATGGGCTTCGCCCGCGAGGTCGCGGATCGGGTGCTCTTCATGGCGGACGGTGTCATCTGCGAACAAGGGAAACCGGAGCAGTTGTTCGGAAATCCCCAGCAGCAACGGACCCGGGACTTCCTGTCCAAAGTTCTGTGATCCTGGCTGGAACGTCCGGAACGGCAGGTCCGGCCTGTGCAGCAGCAGGGTCTACGACATGCGCCGGCTAGGCTGCGTTGATGCCTGAAAACGTGTGGCTGTTGCCGCTGAAGGATATTGACGGCGACGCCCGCGCCGTCAAGCTGGGTGAGATAGGCGAACTCGAAGTCGATGACGCCCAGCGGCGTTTTGTCGGTGACCCCTTGCGAATGGTCCTCGTGGGACTGGAAGAGGACGGCCGGCATCCATTTGCCATTGACTCCAATGGGACCGCCATAGGTGTCCTGACCCTGCAGTCGGGAGCCGCTACCCTCGCCGGCTGGCCGGATGACGACTCCGCCTGGTTGCTGCGCGGGTTCGTGATCGACCGCCGGTGCCAGGGCAGGGGACTGGGGCGGCTCGCTGCTGCCGCGGCTGTGGCATCCGCCGCGAAACTGACGGCGGGGCACGGGAGCGGAGAGTCCGGCGTCGTTCTGTCTGTCAACGAGGGCAACCCGGCGGGACTGGCGGCTTACCGGCATGCCGGATTCGTGGACCACGGACGGTACCTCGGCGGCAGTTCGGGCCCGCAGCGGGTCATGTACAGCAGCTTCATCGGATGAATTAGCCGGACACGGCTCCCACAGCGTTGCCTCCCGGCGCACATTGACAGATTATGTGGGTGGCGGTGTTCTTCAAACCTTGTTGGGGGGAAGGCTTGAAAAGTCTTCGTCTCGGGGAGCACATGTCAGGGGGCTGGCTCCTGGTCTCAGCACGTCTGGGGCCAGCCTCCGCCTTTCGGTGTGATCACAGGTACAGATACGCAAAAGTCCGCCCGGGCTGCCAGCACGCATGCTGGCAGCCCGGGCGGACTTCGTGGCCTGACTTCCTGGGCTGAGCGGGTCAGCCGCAGGGTGTCTTAGACGCCGTAGTAGAGCTCGAACTCGTACGGGTTCGGGCGCAGGGACAGCGGGCGGATCTCGTACTCATACTTGTAGTCGATCCAGGTGTCGATCAGGTCCTGGGTGAACACGCCACCGGCCTGCAGGAACTCGTTGTCCTCGCGGAGTGCCTCGAGGGCCTCTTCCAGCGTTCCCGGAGCCTTGGGGATGTCCTTGGCTTCCTCGGCGGGGAGCTCGTAGAGGTCCTTGTCGATGGGAGCCGGCGGTTCGATGCGGTTGCGGATGCCGTCAATGCCGGCCATCAGCTGGGCAGCGAAGGCCAGGTACGGGTTGGAGGAGGGGTCCGGCGCACGGAACTCGATGCGCTTGGCCTTGGGGTTGGAGCCCGTGATCGGGATGCGGATACCGGCGGAGCGGTTGCCCTGCGAGTAAACCATGTTCACGGGCGCTTCGAAGCCCTTGACCAGGCGGCGGTAGGAGTTGACCGTCGGATTGGTGAAAGCCAGCACGGCGTCCGAGTGCTTCAGCAGGCCGCCGATGTACCAGCGGGCCATGTCCGAAAGGCCGGCGTAGCCCTTCTCGTCGTAGAACAGCGGATCGCCGTTGCTCCACAGCGACTGGTGGCAGTGCATGCCCGAACCGTTGTCGCCGAAGACCGGCTTCGGCATGAAGGTCACGGACTTGCCCCAGGCGTCAGCGGTGTTCTTGATGACGTACTTGAACTTCTGCAGGTCATCAGCGGCGTGGGTCAGCGTGGTGAACTTGTAGTTGATTTCAGCCTGGCCGGCGGAGCCAACCTCGTGGTGGCTGCGCTCGACCTCAAGTCCGGCTTCGTCCAGGGCGATGCACATGGCGTCGCGGAGGTCAGCCTGCTTGTCGGTGGGGGAAACGGGGAAGTAGCCACCCTTGATGGGGGTCTTGTAGCCGAGGTTTCCACCCTCCTCTTCACGGCCGGTGTTCCAGTGTGCTTCTTCGGAGTCGATCTTGTAGAAGCTGCCCTCGGGGGAGGACTGGTACTGGACGTTGTCGAAAACGAAGAATTCGGCCTCGGGGGCGAAGAACGCGGTGTCGGCGATGCCGGTGGAGGCGAGGTAGGCCTCAGCCTTCTCGGCCACGCCGCGGGGATCGCGGTGGTAGGGGTCCCCGGTGCGCGGGTTCACGATGGAGAAGTTCAGCGCGAGCGTCTTTTCCATGCGGAAGGTGTCCAGGAATGCGGTGGTTACGTCCGGGATCAATTGCATGTCCGATTCGGCGATGCCCTGGAAGCCGCGGATGGAGGATCCGTCAAAGAGCTGGCCGTTGACGAAGAAGTCTGCGTCCACGCTCTTTGCCGGCACGTTGAAGTGCTGCTGCACACCAGGGAGATCGGTGAAGCGGATATCGACGAACTTAATATCTTCGTCCTTGATGAACTTGAGGACTTCGTCCGCATTCTTGAACATCTATGCTCCTAACGCATATGTAATATCTGGCTGGCAAGCCACAAAGCGCAATCCGAAAAGCAGGGAAACATTGTTTCCCTGCTTGGGGGTATTGCTTGAAACTGCTACCAGCCTATGGACACGTCATTTCTCGTCGGTGTCCACATTGTTTCGGGCAGGTTACAGAATGCCCTGATCAGGCAACGCTATCTGCTGTCCATAGTGTGGTCCAGCGGCTTCCACTCTGTGAACGCGGGGAGTCGGTAAGCTTGGACGGTGGTAGATCGCAACGACATCGGCTCCTGGCTCACCGGACCGGACACCTCCGGCATCTCTAAGTACCCCGGGGAGCGGCTGGGGCTGCCCGAATCCGGCTCCGGCTCGATAGCCCGGGCCGGCAGGCGCATTGTGGCCATCATGCTGGACTGGGCGGTTGCCCTGCTGATCAGCAACTTCGCCTTCGGCGGTGACTCCTGGGCCACCTTGGCCGTCTTCGCCGCTGAGCAGATGCTGCTGGTGGGTACCCTCGGCTACAGCATCGGCCACCGGGTGGTGGGGATCCACGTGGTCCGGATGGGCGGGGCGCCGGCAGGTCCGCTGGCGGCCTTGGTACGTACCGTGCTTCTGTGCCTCGTCATCCCGGCCGTGATCTTTGATCCGGACCACCGTGGCCTGCACGACAAAGCCATGAATACGGTGTTGGTCCGCCTCTAAACTCCGGCGGTTTCCTTGACGTCCGTTGTGCGTGCTGCGGCGTCTGTGAGGTAACCGCGTTTCCCGGCCCAAAGCTCAAAGGTGATGGTGGCGAAGGGGAAGGCAGCGGAGATCCCGGCAAACAACGCCACGGTGAACGGCCAGCGCTGCAGCCGCCACAGGGCGAGGGCTGCCACTCCGTAGCAGACAAAGAGTGCGCCGTGAATCGGGCCGGCAATTTCCACGCCGAGCTCACTGGTGTTGGCGATCCACTTGAAATACATGCCGACCAGCAGGGCTGCCCAGCTGAACGCCTCGGCCACTGCCAGGATTCGGAAGGCGCGGATTACACCAGTCTTCAGCGGCATTTTCATGGGCTTCTCCGATCTCAGGATGCGTTGGCGCACGGTTGGTGACACAAATAAGAACGCCCCGGTGCCCGGCTTGAGCCGGGACCGGGGCGGTTCAAATGTCTTAGCGTCCGCGGTTGGGGCGCGCTTTGTAGGGATCGATTCCCTTGGGGATGGGGAGGCGGTTGCCCAGAGACGAGATGCGCTTGGACACTGCGTTCACCTCGAGCTTGGTCAGTTCGTTCTTCAGCTTCCCCATTTTCTTGGCTACCTGGCTGATGGGAACCTGGCCTTCACCGCGGCCGCTCTCGATCACGTGGACCGTGACGTTCGGGAGGATCCGTGCCAGTCGCTTGCGTTCGGCGTCCAGAAGCGGCCTGACCCTGACGGTGGGTCCTTCACTGACGAGGACGACGCCGGGACGGCCGACGGCGCGGAACACAGCGTCCTGGGTGCGGGGATTGACTGCGACGGGCTGGTCTTCGGTGACCCAGCCGCGCTTGAGCGTGCCCAGCGCAGCGCCCGAAGCGCCGGGCTGGTTCTCGATCTGGGCGAACGCTGCGCGTTCGGCGCGCCTGGACAGGATCAGGGTGGCGCCGAGCAGGCCAAGGGGGATGCCGATCAGGAGGCCGGTGATCCAGTTATCGAGCCAGAAGCCCACCAGGAAGCTGACGGCCACAACGCCCAGGAACACCAGCAGCATCAGCCACGGGACCATGGGGTCATGGCGGCGGGTCATGTTAAAGACTTCGCCGATCTGCTTAAGGCGGCTGGGCTTTTTGACCTTTGCTTCCTTTGGCTTGCGCGAGAAGAGACCACGCTTCGGGGCGCCTTCGGCCGCCGGCGTCGTGTTACTGGAATCAGGGGAGTTCGCCATAGTGCCTCAATTCTACGTGATTTGTGGCCGAGGGCCGGACGCCGGATATTCTCCGGTGCCGGCCCTCAAGGCACAACAAACTGGCGGCTCAGGAACGTGCGGCCAGCAGTGAGCTGGCTTCCTGGCGGGTGCTGCCGGAGGACTCGATGTGGGCGAGTTCGGCGGGGATTTCCCAGCCCTTCTTACGCATCGCGGTGGCCCAGAGCCGCCCGGCACGGTACGAGGACCGGACCAGCGGGCCGCTCATGACACCGAGGAAGCCGAGCTCGTCGGCCTCGTTCTGCAGGTCCACGAACTCCTGGGGCTTGACCCAGCGGTCCACCGGCAGGTGCCGTTCGGACGGGCGCAGGTACTGGGTGATGGTGATCAGGTCACAGCCGGCCTCGTGCAGGTCCCGCAGGGCCTCGGAGATTTCCTCGCGGGTCTCGCCCATGCCCAGGATCAGGTTGGACTTGGTGACCATGCCCAGCTTCCGGCCCTGCGTGATGACATCCAGGGACCGGTCGTACCGGAACGCGGGCCGGATCCGCTTGAAGATCCTGGGCACGGTTTCGACGTTGTGGGCGAAGACCTCCGGCTTGGAATCGCAGATCGCCGCAATGTGCTCGGGCTTGCCGGAGAAGTCCGGGATCAGCAGCTCCACACCGGTACCGGGGTTCAGCTCGTGGATCTTCCGGACCGTCTCGGCGTACAGCCACACACCCTCATCGGCGAGGTCGTCACGGGCCACACCCGTGACGGTGGCGTAGCGCAGCTGCATGGCCTGGACCGAGCGGGCCACCTTCGTGGGTTCAAACATGTCCACCGGGGAGGGTTTGCCGGTATCGATCTGGCAGAAATCACAGCGCCGGGTGCACTCGGAACCGCCAATCAGGAACGTGGCTTCCTTGTCTTCCCAGCACTCGAAAATGTTGGGGCAGCCGGCCTCCTCACACACCGTGTGCAGGCCTTCCTTCTTCACCAGGTTCTTGAGCTGGACATACTCAGGACCCATCTGGACCTTGGCCTTGATCCACTCCGGCTTCCGCTCCACGGGTACAGCCGCGTTACGCTGCTCAACGCGCAGCAGCTTCCGGCCTTCTGGTGCCAATGTCACAGGAGTGCTCCTTCGGGGTTTGAAACGAGCGCTTCTTCGTGTTTGCGGAACTCGTCCATAAACCGGTCCGCGATATCGCTCGGGTTGATGTTTTTGCCAGCTTCGATGGACATCGTGGTGACGCCGGCGTCGGTGATGCCACAGGCAATGATCTGGGCATAGGGTGCCAGGTCGTTGTTGCAGTTGATGGCGACTCCGTGCATGGTGACCCCGTCCAGGACGCGGATGCCGATGGCGGCAATCTTCCGGTCCGGACCCTTGCTGTCCGCGGTGATCCACACACCTGCGCGCCCCTTGATGCGTTCGGCGTTGATACCGTAGTCGGCCATAACGGCGATCATCACGGCTTCAAGCCGCTCGACGTAGTCACGGATGCCCGACCGGTTCTTCAGTCTTAGGATGGGATAAGCGATCAGCTGGCCAGGGCCGTGCCAAGTCAGCTTCCCCCCGCGGTCCACGGGGACCACCGGGGTGCCGTCCAACGGGCGCTCGTGCTCTTCGGTGAGCTTGCCTGCCGTATAAACAGCGCCATGTTCAAGGATGAGGACTGTGCTGGGCGCCTCGGCTGCGACGACTTTGGCGTGGATTTCGCGCTGCAAATCCCAACCTTGGACATAATCGACGAAGTCCGGGGCGAGACCCACCTGTGAAAACTCAAGAGTCATGGCATCCAGCTTAGACCCCGGTCCGTGAGGGGCCAGATATAAGTGGCATAGGTCTCATGCCGCGCTGGCTGACCCAGCGGCGGCGCAGCCTGTGGATAACTTCTGCAGCGAGCTGAGGATTCCGCTAGACATGGCTCATGGATGATTTCACTGCCCCGGATGTTCCCGGCTTCCTGGTGGGGCGTGTGTTGGGCCGCGGCGGAAGTTCAACAGTGTGGCTGGTCACGGACGAAAGGTCTGGCCGGGACTTTGCACTGAAATGTCTTGGCGTCAAGCACGGCCGGAGTGCGCACGGCATTGACGTCGGACTACCGGATGCCGCCGCAGAGGAGGACATCCGACGCGAAATCCAGATCCTTTCGGTGCTCGACCACCAACATCTCATCAGGGCACACGACGCGGTCCGGTTCACGCCGAAACAGGGAGCAGCAGGATCCGGGGAGGCGGGCGACGGTGGAATCGGCCTGTTGCTGGACTATGCGCCCGGCGGTTCCCTGGCAGAGCTCATAGCCAGCCGGCGCAAACTCCCAGTGGGGGAGACGGTGACTATTCTGACTCCGATTGCCCAGGTGCTGGCTTACCTGCACGCCAATGGCTTTACGCACGGCGATGTCTCGCCGGGAAACGTCCTGTTTACCGGTCACGGCAAGCCGCTGCTGGCCGACGTCGGCATAGCCAGGATGGTGGGAGACGCTGTGGCAGTGCCAGACCACGGCACAGCCGGCTTTATGGACCCGGCCCCGGTGGATGCCGTGCGGGCCGGACTTCAACCGGAGCGCGATGTGTATTCGGTGGCGGCGCTGGGGTGGTACTGCCTGACGGGTGAGCCGCCGCGCCGGACGGCCGACCGGCCGCCGTTGTCGCTCCTGCTCCCGGAGGTGCCCCCCGAACTGGCCGCTGCCCTGGAAGCCGGCCTCAACGAGGACCGGCGGCTGCGGCCAGGTGCCGTGGAACTGGCGACGGCGATCTACCGCAGCGCGCCGCCGTTGCCCGTAGACCTCGCTTCCTCCGTCCACGCCACCGTTATCCCGCAGCTGCTGACCCGGCGTCGCATCCCGGACCGCCCGGACGGCGCCGTCCGTAACGGGCTGCGGGCTTGGCGGCGCAGGCTCTCGACGTCGCGCTGGTCCGGCCTCACCGGGGCACGCCAGCTGCTGCCTTTCCCCGAGGGGGACGATGAGTTCGCGGCGCGACCGCGCGCGGCCAGGGCGGTAATGCGGGCCAAGACTACCCAGATGGCCGGGCAGGCCACGGCTGCCCGGACGGCGGAAGTGGAGAAACGTGCGCTGCGCGGCCGGCACGCTGTGGAACCTGGTGCCGAGCGGCGGGCGCCGGACTTCCCTGCCCGCGGCCCGGGTCCGCAAGCCTCAGGTCCGCAAGCCCCCGGCCCGCAAACCCCAGATGCCCAACGCTCAGGTCCCGGTCGCCCAGATCCCCAACGACAAGGTCCGCAACGGCGGGGCGGCCGGGCGGGGAGGGCGGCTAACAGACGTGGGACCGTGCTGCTGTCCGCGGCCGCTGCCGTGGTGATGGCAGGTGCCATTTGGACTGCCGGCGCGTTCGGCCCGGGCGGACCCCTGGAAGGCCTGACCAGGCCAGGACCGCGTCCGGCTGGCACTGAGGTCACAGACAGTACGCAGAACGGTTCCGCTGTTCACATGGCCGGGCCGGCGGCGACTGGAGATGCTGACAGGGGGATTCCGGCAGCCGTCGCGGCGCAGCTGGGCTCGATTGAGCCAGCCGAGGCAGTCCAAGGGCTGGCTGCAGTTCGGTCGTTGGCTTTCAGCTCGGGCCGGCTGGAGCTTCTGGACCTTGTCAACGCCCCGGGCTCCACGGCCGCCGCCGCCGATGCACACCTTATGGACGAGCTCCAGGCATCCGGACACCTCCTGGCCGGCTTCACCAGCACAGTCTCAAATGTCCAGGTCCAGCCGGGGAGTTCGGCAGGCCGGGCGGTAGTGGGTGTCACGTCCGCAACATCTTCCTATGTGGAACAGGACAGCTCCGGCCAGGTCGTGGCTACCGCTGCCCCGGGTGCGGAACAGGCCCTTCGGCTTGTACTGGTCGCCGTGGATGGGCAGTGGCGGATTGCGGATGTCCTGCCGGGTTCCTGACGCCCGGTGTCAGGCTACCTGGCCACCTGACCCCTAGGGTCCGGTTACCCAGGCAGCAGCTTCGGCGAGGGCCGGATGCTGCCATCGGAAGCCGGCCGCTTCCAGCACCGCCGGCTCCATCCGCTGGCCGGACAGCAGGAGTTCGTCGGCCATCTTGCCCAACACCAGCCGCAGCACCGGTGCCGGCACCCGGAAAAAAGCCGGACGGTGCAGGGCCGAGGCCAGCGCAGCGATCAACGCGTTCACGTCTGCTTCCTGCGGTGCGCACAGGTTTACCGGGCCGCGGATGTCCGAGCCCGCCAGAAACTCAAAAGCGGAGGCGACGTCCGGCAAAGTGATCCACGGCCAGTACTGCCTGCCATTGCCCAGCGGACCGCCCACGCCAAGCCGGAGCAGCGGTAACAGCCGTCCCATCGAGCCGCCGGAGCGGCTTAACACAATCCCGGTGCGGGGCGTTACCACGCGGACGCCGGCGGGCGCCTGATGGGCGGCGGCCTCCCACTCCACGCAGATTTGGGCGAGGATGCCGGACCCCGGCGAGGCATCTTCCCGGAGCTGCGCGGACCCCGAATCGCCGTAGAAATCAGCACCGGACTGGCTAATGAATGCCCGTGGCGGGTCATCAAGCTTGCCCATGGACTCAGTCAGGGTGCGCGTTGCGCCCAGCCGTGAGCTGAGCAGCTCCTTGATCCGGCGGCGGGTCCACGGCCTGTCGCCGATACCGGCCCCGGACAGATTGATCACGGCGCCGGCGCCGGCCAGCACCGCCGGATCCAGGCGCTGCGCGGCGGGATCCCAGCGCACTTCAGCGGCGGATGACGGTTCACGGCGGACCAGGCTGACCACCTCATGGCCGGCCGCGCGCAACGTTGCGGACAACTCAGTCCCGATCAGCCCGGAGGCACCGGCAATCACAATGTGCATGACCCATCTCACCATGCCGCACAGCCAGACGGAACTGCGGCGCCTCCCATGGACCCCAGCGCGGGTTGACTATGATCGAACGATGACTTCTTCGAGCTACCTCCGGTTTCCGCACGTCCACGGCGATCTGGTCACGTTTGTGGCCGAGGACGACGTCTGGATCGCGCCGCTCAGCGGGGGCCGGGCGTGGCGTGTTTCGTCACTGCAGTTGCCCGCCCGGAACCCGCGCTTCACGCCGGACGGCAAGCGGCTCGTCTGGACTGTTATCCAGGGGACCGCGCCGGAAGTGGTGACGGCGGACGTCGACGGCGGCGGCTACCGTCAGCTGACCTATTTCGGCCATGGCAGCACCAAGGTCAAGGGCTTCACCGCCGGCGGTGACGTCGTCGTGACCAGCGCCTTCCGCCAGGCCGAAAGCCGGCATACCTACGCCTACAGCGTGCCCGTCGCCGGCGGCTGGGCGGCGGAACTCCCCTTCGGACCCGTCGAATCCGTGGCGTTCGGACCGGAAGTAGGGGACGAACGCCCGGTTGTCCTGGCAAGCGTGCTCTCGCGTGAACCTGCCTGGTGGAAGAGATACCGCGGCGGCACCGCCGGCAAGCTCTGGATTGATGCCGACGGGAACGGTGAGTTCGAACGCCTGGTTCCCGGGCTGGACGGCAACCTCACGGACCCTCTTTGGGTTGGCGGCCGTGTGGCGTTCCTGTCCGACCACGAGGGGTACGGCAACCTGTATTCGGTACTGCCCGGCGGCGGCGACCTGCGCCGCCACACCGACCACGAGGACTTCTACGCCCGGCACGCCGCAAGCGACGGTAAACGGGTGATCTTCGAATCCGCGGGTGAGCTCTGGGTCCTCCACGATCTGTCCTCGGACCCGGTGCGGCTGGACATCACCCTGGGCTCAGCCTCGCAATCGCGGCGCCCGGGCCTGCTGAAGGCAGCCAAACACCTGGGCGCGGTGCTGCCGGATGCCACCGGGTCCGCCAGCGCTGTCGAGACGCACGGCACCCTCCACTGGCTCCGGCACAAGGACGGCCCCTCCCGCATCGTTGAGGCCACCCCCGGGGTCCGGGCACGGCTGCCCCGTCCGCTCGACGGCGGCCGCCTCGCCTACGTGGGCGACCACGACGGTGTGGAAGCCATCTACATTAAGGAAATCGCCGCCGAGGTTGGCGCGCCGGCGGTTCCCGCTCCTGCGGTTCCTGCCGGGACGGCAGCTCCGGCCACGGCGGCAGCTCCGGGTGCAGCCACAACCGAAGCGTCCGGCGGAGCTTCCGCAGCTCTGCCACGGCCTGTTCCGGCGGCGGGCGCGGCCGCCCTGGTGACTGCCGACGTCGTGATACAGGTGCCCGATGACGCAGAGCACGGTGGATCCGGTGCTGAGTCCGGTGCCGATTCTGCCGGCGGCACCGCGGGGTCCGCGGCCGCTGCCGGGCCGCGGAGCGAACCGCTCCGTATCGCTTTTCCAAAGCCTTCGCGCGCCAGCGCCATGGAAGCCAGCCCGGACGGCAAGTGGATTGCCGTGGGGACCGCTTTCGGCGACGTTTTTGTGGCCAACACGTCCACTGGTGATCTTTCGCTGGTCACCAGCATCGGCGAGGGCACTATTGAGGAACTCGCGTGGTCGCCCGACTCGCAGTGGTTGGCGTGGTCTGAACCGGTCACCTCCTTCGGCTCCAGGAGCCGGCTCCGCCTGGCCGGCGTGATGAAACTGGGCGACGGCATAGTTGAAGTCACTGACGGCCGATTCTGCGACGCATCGCCGAGTTTCACGCCGGACGGGAAATTCCTGGCGTTCCTGTCCAACCGGAGCTTTGACCCGGTATACGACGGCCACTCGTTCGACCTCTCGTTCCCCAGCCCCATCAAGCCTTACCTCGTGGCACTGGCGGCAGCCACGCCGTCGCCCTTTGGCCCGGACGTTGACCTGGAACCGGCCGCCAGCCCGGAAGCGAAAACTGACGAGGCAGAAGTTTCACCGGTCCGGGTGGACCCGGAGGGCCTGTCCCACCGCGTCATCGGCGTTCCCGTACCGCAGGGCAACTACACCGCGCTGACCGCCACGGACGGCGCCCTGCTCTGGCTGGACTGGGCACTTGCGGGCGTTACGGGCGACGGCAAGGCCAGCAAGGACGATCAGGACGCCCGCCCCAGCCTGGTCCGGTTTGACCTCGCCCGGCGCAAGCCCGCCACGCTGGTTGAGGCGTTGGACAGCTACCGCCTATCCGGGGACGGCAAAAAAGTGGTGCTGGTCAGCGATAAGAAGGTCAGTGTTGTTCCCTCTGATGCGAAGGCCGACGAGGAATCAGGCCAGCTCGTCAAGGTTGACCTGGGCAGGATCCGCGTGATGATGGACCCGGCCAGCGTCTGGGGCCAGGCCTTTGACGAGGCGTGGCGCCTGCAGCGCGATTTCTTCTGGGCAGAGGATATGGCCGGGCAGGACTGGGAGTCGATCCATAAGCGGTACCGTCCGCTGGTGGACAGGCTGGGATCGCATGACGACCTGGTGGACCTGCTCTGGGAACTCCACGGGGAACTGGGCACCTCACACGCTTACGTCCGGCCGGCCATGGTGACGGAAAACGGCAGCAACGGCCAGGGACGGCTCGGCGCCGACCTCGCCTTCACACCCGCCGGCTGGGAAATCACCCGCATTCTGGCCGGTGAGTCATCCGATCCGCTTGCCACCTCCCCGCTGACCCGTCCGGGCGCTGCCGCCATCGCCGGAGACGTGCTGCTGGCCATTGACGGCGTTCCGCTGTCCGGCACGCTGTCTCCAGCGATGCAGCTGGTGGGCGCCGCCGGGCGCCCAGTTGAGCTCACCCTCCGGAACGGCCCCGGCCACGGAGCGGGGGAAGGGAAACAGCGACGCATCGCAGTGGTCCCGGTCAGGGACGAGGAGCGCCTGCGTTACCAGGAATGGGTGGCGGCGAACCGGAGAACCGTCCGGGAGGCTTCCGGCGGACGCTACGGGTACCTCCACGTCCCGGACATGATGGCCAACGGCTGGGCGCAGCTCCACCGCGACCTGGACACCGAGACCGCCCTCGACGGGTTGATCGTGGACGTCCGGCGCAACCGTGGCGGCCACACGTCGCAGCTGGTTGCCGAGCTGATCGGCCGGAAGGTCACGGGGTGGAGCATGCCGCGCGGCGAACGCCCCAGGACGTACCCGCACCACGCCCCGCGGGGCCCGGTGATCATCCTCGCCGACGAGTTTGCCGGGTCCGACGGCGACATCATCACCCAGGTGTCCAAGCTGCGGGGGATCGGCCCCGTGATCGGCACGCGCACCTGGGGCGGAGTGGTGGGGATCGACAACAGGTTCTCCCTGGCCGACGGCACCGGCGTCACCCAGCCGCGGTACGCCACCTGGTTCGGCGGCGGGGTGGGGTGGTCCGTGGAGAACTACGGTGTGGACCCCGACATTGAAGTGACATTCCCGCCGCACGCCTATGCCGCCGGTACGGACCCGCAGCTGGAATACGGCATCGGCGCCCTCAAGGAAATGATCCAGGAGCTGCCCACGGACACGCCCCCGGCGCGCGAAGGCTACCGCCGCCTGCGGCCCGCCCCGCTGCCGGCCCGCCGGCACGGTGGCTGACGGGGTTTCTTCGCCAGCCATCACAAAAGGCCCTGCCACGTCCGGTCATCCGGGCGGGGCAGGGCCTCTTGTTGTCAGTGGCTGTGCACGCCGCTAAGTGGACTAGGCCTCGAGGCTCGCATCCAGGGTGATCTCGATGCTGGCGAGGGCGCCCGAAACAGGGCAACCGACCTTGGCCTCGCCGGCGATCCGCTGGAACTCTTCTTCAGTGATGCCGGGAACCTTTGCTGACACCGTCAGGTGGCTGCCGGTGATGCCCGTGCCGGGAACGAACGTGACGTCCGCTTTGGTGTTGACTTCCTCAGGTGCGTGGCCGGCCTTGGCCAGTTCGTTGCTGAAAGCCATGGAGAAGCAGCTGGCGTGGGCCGCAGCGATCAGTTCTTCCGGGCTGGTCTTGCCTTCGGCGGCTTCCGTGCGCGCCTTCCAAGTGACGTCAAAAGTGCCCAGGCCGGAGCTGTCCAGCGTGGTCTGGCCTGATCCGGACATCAGGTCGCCGTTCCATACTGTGTGCGCGGTGCGTGTTGCTGCCATGTCCACTCCTCAAGTCGATTTGAACCGGGGCCGGCCTTTGCCCGGCCCCGCCGGTTCCTATCCTAGGGATTCCAGGGCACCCGCGCACGGGCTGTCCGCTCTCAGTGGATTATGACCGCGGGCGGTCATTAAAACGCGACGGCGCCGCTCCCCGGAGAAGGGAGCGGCGCCGTCGTAAGTGGCGCAGTGGGGGATCAGTTCCAGATGGTGGCGATCGCGATGTTAACCAGGGCCAGACCGCCAACCCCGTGGGCGAGGCCAGTGGAAACCGGTTCACCCTTCTTGACCTTGCGGGTGCCGATGACGGCCAGCACTGCGACCACGACGGCAATGACGAACTTGATGCCAAGCTTGGCGTAGTTGGGGTGGGCGTCGGGCATGAATGGAAGGATACCCATCATGGCGATGCCGGTGAGCAGCTGCAGGAATGCTCCGTCGCGCTGGCGGGGGTGCACGGTGGGCTGCTTGATCGTGGCGATCCAGTACCCCACGATCATGGCTGCGCCGACGATGTGCAGAAACAGCAGAATGCTGAAGAGAATAGTCATGGTTCAAGCTTAGCCAGTCTGTTCTACCTCCTGTAGCAAAGCCACGCAGGCCCCCTTCGCAGGGCAATGCTCAAGAACGACGGCGGTGCAGGGCTTCTGGAAGTTTCCCTCCGGAGCCCTGCACCGCCGTCGTTCGTTTACCTGGTGTTAGAGTCCCAGGTCAGCCTCGAAGGCGCCTTCTTCAAGGCGTGCCTTCAGGGTCTGCAGGAAGCGGCCTGCGTCCGCGCCGTCCACCAGGCGGTGGTCGTAGGTCAGGGAGAGGTACATCATGGAGCGGATGGCAATCGAGTCGTCACCGTTCTCATCAGCCACGACTACCGCGCGCTTGACGATCGCGCCGGTGCCAAGGATGGCCACATTTGGCTGATTGATGACCGGAGTGTCGAAGAGGGCTCCCACGCTGCCGATGTTCGTGATGGAGAAGGTGCCGCCGGAAAGCTCGTCCGGGCCGATCTTGCCCTGGCGGGTGCGGTCAGCAACATCGACGATCTTTCCGGCCAGGCCGGCCAGATTCAGGTCTCCTGCGTTGGAGATCACGGGAACGAGGAGACCCTTTTCCGTGTCCACCGCAATCGCCAAGTGCTCGGCATTGTGGTAGGTGATCTCCTGGGCCTCTTCGTTGTATTCAGCGTTCAGCTTAGGGTGCTGCTTCAGTGCCTCGGCGACAGCCTTGGCGATGAAGGGCAGGTACGTCAGCTTGACTCCGTTGGTGGCGAGGAAGCCGTTCTTGGCCGCGGTGCGCAGCTTGGCGATCTTCGTCATGTCCACCTCGTGCACCTGCGTCAGCTGGGCGGACACGTCCAGGGACTCGCGCATGCGGCGGGCAATGACCTGGCGGATGCGGGGAGCCTTCTGCGTGGTGCCGCGCAGCGTGGAAGCGGCGGGAGCAGCGGCGCTGGCAGGAGCGGCAGACGGCTTGGCTGGAGCTGCAGCCGGGGCGGCCTTCGCTTCTGCTGCCGCCAGGACGTCCTGCTTGCGGATGCGGCCACCGACGCCGGTGCCGGACAGTGAGGAGACGTCAACGCCGTGCTGGTTGGCCAGTTTGCGGACCAACGGGGTGACATAACCCGACTCGCTGCCGGCAGCGGACTCCGCGGCTGGAACAGCAGCCGGGGCCGGGGCAGCGGTCGGAGCCTGGGCAGGAGCAGCCGGAGCCGCTTCTGCCTTGGGTGCCGGGGCTGCGGCCGGGGCGGGGGCTGCAGGCGCGGCAGCGGGTGCCGGCTTGGCCGGAGCGGCAGCTGCGGGAGCGGCCGCGCCGGAGCCGATGACGGCGAGGACAGCGCCGACCTCTGCGGTTTCGTCTTCGTTCACCCGGATTTCCTGGAGGGTGCCGGCAACTGGGGAGGGGATCTCGGTGTCAACCTTGTCGGTGGATACCTCGAGGAGCGGCTCATCGACAGCAACGGTGTCGCCCACGGCCTTCAGCCAGCGGGTCACTGTGCCTTCGGTGACGCTTTCGCCCAGGGCGGGCAGGGTAACGTCGTGGCTTTCGCCGCCGGATGCAGCGGGGGCTTCCGCGGCAGGAGCTTCTTCAGCCGGTGCGGCGGGAGCTTCCTCTGCCGGAGCTGCGGCTTTTTGTGCCGGAGCTCCGGGCGCTTCTTCAGCGGCAGGTGTTGCGTCGGGGGCTGCGCCGCCGCCGGACCCGTCGCCGATGCGGACCAGTGGAGCGCCGACGTCGGCGGTCTCGTCTTCGGCCACGAGGATTTCCTCGATGATGCCGGCTACCGGAGAGGGGATTTCGGTGTCTACTTTGTCGGTGGAAACCTCGAGCAGCGGTTCGTCCACCTCTACCCGGTCACCTACCTGCTTGAGCCAGCGGGTGACGGTTCCTTCGGTGACGCTCTCACCGAGGGCGGGCAAGTTAACGGATTCAGACATATCGTCCCCGTTCTCCTTATTGATCTTTAGTGCGGATGATTGCTGCCTTGTTCGAGCTTAGTGCACCCGGCAGATTGAGCCGGGTGCATCAAACTCTGATGTCTTGCGGTAAAACGGGGGGGTGTTAGCCGTGCAGGGCCTTGCCCGCGAGTGCCAGGTGGGCTTCACCGAGGGACTCGTTTTGGGTCGGGTGGGCGTGCACCAGCTGTGCGACGTCCTCCGGGTAGGCTTCCCAGTTCACGATCAGCTGGGCCTCACCGATCTGCTCGCCCATGCGGGCGCCGATCATGTGCACGCCGACGACGGGGCCGTCCTTCTGGCGGACCAGCTTGACCAGGCCGCTGGTGCCCAGGATGGAGCTCTTGCCGTTGCCTGCGAGGTTGTATTCCTGGGTTTCCACCTGGTCCTCGCCGAACTTCTCCTTGGCTGCCTTCTCGGAGTAGCCGACGGTCGCGATTTCCGGTTCGGAGTAGGTCACCTTGGGGATGTTGATGTCTTCGACAACGACCGGCTTGAGACCGGCGATTTCCTCGGCGACGAAGATTCCCTGCTGGTAGCCGCGGTGTGCCAGCTGGACGCCCGGGACGATGTCGCCGATGGCGTAGATGTTGCCAACGCCGGTGTGCAGGCGCTCGTTGGTGATGACGAAGCCGCGGTCAATGGTGAGGCCGGCTTCCTCGTAGCCCAGATTGGCCGTGACGGGGCCACGGCCAACAGCAACCAGGAGCAGGTCGGCTTCGAAGGTCTTGCCGTCCACCAGGGTGACCTTGACGCCGTCGTTGTTCTGCTCCACGCCCTGGAAGAACACGCCGGTGGAGAACTTGATGCCGCGCTTCTTGAACGCGCGCTCGAAGTTCTTGACGATCGTCGCGTCCTCGTTCGGCACCAGCGAGGGGAGGCCTTCGATGATGGTGACGTCCACGCCGAAGGACTTCCAGACTGAAGCGAACTCGACGCCGATCACGCCGCCGCCCAGGATGATGGCGCTCTTCGGGATGTAGTCCATGGTGAGGGCTTCGTCGGAGGTGATGACCTTGCCGCCGATTTCCAGGCCCGGGAGTGTGCGGGAGTACGAACCGGTGGCGAGCACGATGTTCTTGCCCTTGTAGGCGGTGCCGTTGACGGTGACGGTGTCCGGGGCGGTCAGCTTGCCTTCGCCTTCGATGACGGTGATGCCCTTGGACTTGATCAGCCCCTGCAGTCCTTTGAACTTGCCGGCGATGATCCCGTCTTTGTAAGCGTTGACAGCGGTGATGTCGATGCTGTCCAGGGTGACATTCACGCCGTACTTGGCGGAGTCACGGGCGTGGTCGGCCAGTTCTGCGGAGTGCAGCAGGGCCTTGGTGGGGATACAGCCGTTGTGCAGGCACGTACCCCCCAGCTTCGCTTTCTCCACCAGACCAACGGTGAAGCCAAGCTGAACGGCCCGGAGGGCGGTGGCGTAGCCGCCGCTTCCGCCACCGAGTACCAGGATGTCGAATTCTTGCGCAGTTGCCTGATCGGCCACTTAGACGCTCCCTCGCGTGAACGATGACGCGAGCTTGCGCATCATCTGGTCTTGGAACTTGTACTGCCGTGATTATGCCAGCAGGCTGGTTCGCTTTCATTTGTGACTACGGTGGTTCACCTTAGCGAACCACTTGTCCATGCTCCACCTCGCCGCCGTGTTTGTGGGGCGCTTGTGGTGAGTGTCACGCGGCCTTGTGACCTACAGGATCACCCTGGTGTCACAAAGCCGCGTCATAGCCCCTTGAGTTGGTCAGGCCGCCGCGAGGACGTCTTCGACGTAGGCCAGCAGGGTCCGGACGGTACAGCCCGTGGCCTGCTTGTGCGTGTAGCCGTACGGGCTGCCGTTGTTGAAGGACGGGCCGGCAATGTCGATGTGCGCCCAGGGGATCTGCTCGCCGTCCTTGCCCTTTCCCACAAACTCGCGCAGGAAAACCGCAGCGGTCATCATGCCGCCGTGGCGTTCGCCGATATTGGCCAGGTCCGCCACCTGGGAGTCGATGCTCTGGCGCAGCTCCTCGGGCAGCGGCATGGGCCACACCAGTTCGCCCGCGCGGTCGGCGGCGGCCTTGAGCGGGGCAGTCACGCTGTCCGAACCCATGACCCCGGCCGTGCGGTTGCCGAGGGCAATAAGCTGCGCGCCGGTGAGTGTGGCGACATCGATGATGGCATCGGGGTATTCTCGGCTCGCGGCGACGATGCCATCGGCCATGACCAGGCGGCCTTCGGCGTCGGTGTTCAGTACCTCCACGGTCTTGCCGCCGAACATGGTGAGCACGTCGGCGGGTCGTGAAGCCGCACCGGATGGCATGTTTTCGGCGATGCAAAGCCACGCCGTGGCTTTTATGGCAAGGCCAAGACCAGCGATCGCGAGCACAGTGTTAAGTACGACGGCGGCGCCCGCCATGTCGCTCTTCATGTCGCCCATGCCGAGGGCCGGCTTCAGCGAAATCCCGCCGGTGTCGAACGTGATGCCCTTGCCGACGAGGGCGATCTTTTTGGTCGCCTTAGCAGGGGAGTACTCCACCTTCACCAGGCGCGGCTGGCGGGTGGAGCCCTTGCCCACGCCCATGATGCCGCCGAAGCCTTCCTTCTCCAGGCGCTTTTCATCCCAGACCGTTACCTTCACCGGCAGGCCCTTGGAGAGCTCCTTCGCCGCCTCGGCGAACGATTCCGGGTAGAGGTGGCTGGGGGGCTGGTTGACCAGGGACCGGGTGGCGTTGACGGCCTGGCCGACCAGGGCTGCCCGGGTCAGGGCTGAGCGGAGTTCGTCGTTGACGGTCACGTCCGTGTAAATCACCGCGTTGCGGACTGGGTCTTTGAGTCCGTTGCTGGTGGACCGGTGCTCGGTGAAGGCATAGGCGCCCAGCGCGGCACCCTCGGCAACTGCTGCGACGTCGGCGAGTCCCGTCGTCGGGAATGCCAGCACCACGGTGGGCAGGCCGGAGAGCTGGCGCACGGCAGAGCCTGCGGCGCGCCTGAGTGCCTCTTCGGAGAGGGGTTTACCCGCGGCAATTTTGCCAACACCGGCAAGAACCAGCACGCTGGCTCCCGTCTCCAAAAGGCCGGGCAGCCGGACCACCTGGTCCGCTGCGCCGGTGACCCCCAGAGCCTTGAGGGAATCGGCCAGCGCCTCAGCTGACTTCGCGGTCAGCGGGTTATCAAGCAGCACGGGGCCGTCCGATCCCTGTCCCACGCCGATGACAACGGCGTCACTGGGGGCCCTCAACAGGCCCTTCGCAAGGGTACTAAGGTTGATTTCAGTATTCTTGACCACGGGGTAAGTCCTCAATTCTCGAAAGGCTGTTCGCGCAGAAATGGATGTCTGGCGCTGGCCATGGAAATCCGGTGGCCGTCCGATCAGGACGTAGCCGGGGTGCCGGCGAAACCCGTCCGGCAGGCCATTGGTCGATCGTAGCCGCTGGGGGCAGCGGGAGCGGAATCTCCTGAGACCTGCGCCACACCAACCGGCGGAATGCCGGACGGCCCGGCGGCGTTGTATAACTTATCCATCCGAATTCCTCGAAAGGAAGACGCCGTGCTTGAACGGATTTCCGGCTCACTGCTGGACCCCGATGCGCTCTACGCGAGCAACATCGAGCTGTTCCACAGTCCGGCGCTCCGCGGGCTGGACCTGGTGATGGGTTTCACCGGCTTCGCCGATGCCGGCCATGTGGTGAAGCAGATCAATGCGGAGCTGCTGGACACTCTGGACACCGAAACGGTGGCAGTGTTCGATGCCGACCAGCTCATCGACTACCGGTCCCGAAGGCCGCACATCTCCTTCGTAGAGGATCATCTCCAGGATTACCAGGCGCCGAAGCTGGCCCTTTACAAGCTTAAGGACGGGCTGGGCAATGCCTTCCTCCTGCTGGCTGGCTTTGAACCCGACCTCCAGTGGGAGCGGTTCGCACGCGCCGTCGTCGGAATCGTGGAAAAACTGGATGTAAATCTGGTGACATGGATCCACTCCATTCCCATGCCGGTGCCGCACACGCGGCCGGTGGGTGTCACCGTCCACGGCAACCGGCCCGAACTCATCGAAGGCATTTCCGTCTGGAAACCCACCGTTGATGTTCCGGCAGCCGTGGGGCACATCCTGGAATTGCGCCTGATGGACGCCGGGCGCAACGTTGCCGGCTACGTGATCCACGTTCCGCACTACCTCGCCGAAGCGGAATACCCCACCGCCGCCGTCGCCGGGCTCGAATTCCTGGGCGCGGCCACGTCCCTGATGCTCCCCACCGACAGGCTGCGTGAAGCCGGCCGGGAAGTGGGCCGCCAGATTGCCGAGCAGGTCGAAGCCTCGGATGAGGTGCGGCAGGTGGTCTCCCGGCTGGAGGAACGGTACGACGAGAAGGCCGACGGCACCGTCCGGCGCTCGCTCCTGGCCGACGAAAACGACGAACTGCCTAACGGGGATGAACTCGGCGCTGCCGTGGAGGCCTACCTGGCGCGCGAGAACCCCGGCATTTAGCTGGCCCGTCAACAGCCTGTCCTGTGTTGGCCCGGACAGGCGCGTCCATCGATCACACAGGTGCCCCGGCCAGCGAAGCAGCCCGGGCATAATGAGATAGTGACTTCACCCCGAGCCTGGCTGATCTGGACCATTGGCATCTTTGCGTATCTGGTGGCCGTCTCCCAGCGCACGTCGTTCGGCGTGGTGGGGCTGGAGGCAACCGAACGGTTCAATGCCGGCGCATCCGCCATCTCCTTCTTCACGGTGCTGCAACTTCTGGTCTACGCGGCGCTGCAGATACCGGTGGGCGTCCTGGTGGACCGGTTCGGTTCACGGGCCATGATCGCCGGCGGGGCTATCCTGATGGGTCTCGGACAGCTCCAGCTGGCCTTCGCGGTCAGCATTCCCGGCGGAGTAGCGGGGCGGGTGCTGGTGGGTGCCGGCGACGCCATGACGTTCATCTCCGTGATCCGCCTGATTCCCCTGTGGTTCGCGCCGGCGCGGGTGCCCCTGGTCACCCAGCTGACCGGGATGTCCGGCCAGTTGGGACAGCTGTTCAGCGTGTTGCCGTTCGCCTACGTCTTGCATTCCTTCGGCTGGACGCCGGGCTTCCTTATGCTCGCCGGCATGTCCGGACTGGCCGTGGTCCTAGTGGTGGTGCTCCTGAAGGACCAGCCGCACGGAGCCGGCGCGCCGGAGGTCCAGCGGGGCCTGCGAGCCACCGGAGTCTCCTTGGCCCGGGCCTGGCGCCAGCCGGGGACCAGGCTGGGCATGTGGAGCCACTTCACCATCCAGTTCAGCGGCACCGTCTTCGCCATGACATGGGGTTATCCGTTCCTTATCTCCGGGCAAGGGCTGGATGCCGGAACCGTGGCGGGACTCATGACCCTCTATGTTGCAGCCGGACTCGCCGTAGGCCCCTTCATCGGCAGTTTTGTCGCCCGGCACCCACTCCGCAGGTCCACCATGGTGCTGCTGATCTCGGGCGCGACGGCGGCAGCCTGGGCCGCAGTCCTGCTGACGCCGGGCCGGTCCCCGCTGTGGCTGTTGGCCGTCCTGGTGGTGGTGCTGGCGATCGGCGGTCCGGGGTCCATGATCGGCTTTGATTTCGCCCGGACGTTCAACCCCGCACACCGGATCGGGACCGCCACGGGGATCGTTAACGTGGGAGGTTTCATCGCGGCCCTGGTGGCGATTTTTATGATCGGCCTGGTGCTGGACCTCCTCCTGGCCAGCGGCTATTCCGACGGTGTCCTGTACGGGCTGGAACCGTTCCGGATCGCCTTGAGCGTCCACTTCCTGTTGCTGGGCTTCGGGGCCATCATGATGGTGGTATGCCGGCGCAAAGTACGGCGGCAGATGGCCGCGGACGGTGTAGTGGTTGCTCCGCTGCTCCAGGCCATGGCGCGGCAGCGGCGGGAGAACCTGGCCCAGCGGCGCCACCGGGACGGGGCGGCCAAAGACTGACACTCGTCCCCCACAGGGCCGGTTGTTGACATAGGGGAAGTAGGCGCTTTACACGTGCCGCCGGTGCGCCAAAGCTGGAGTCATGAAACCTCCAGAACACCTGACCGTCCGAGGCCCTGAAGACATCCTCGGGTTCATTCCACACTCCCTGGGCTACTGGCCGGCAGACAGCCTGGTGGCCATGACCCTGCACGGAAACAGGCTGGGAGCCACCCTGCGGCTGGACCTCCCCGGTCCCGAGACTCTGGCGGACCCGCGGGCCTACGCCCGGACCGTCCGCGACTACCTGGCGGCAGACCAGAATGCCGATGGCGCCCTGCTGGCCATCTTCAGCAATGACGGCTGGACGGAACCGCCCGGAACGTACTGGGGGCTCCTGAACGCCCTGGAATCCCACCTGGACGCCGCGGGGATGACAGTACGCGACGCCTGGTACGTCGGAGACACCTACTGGCGAAACGCAAGATGCGCTGATGAGTTGTGCTGCCCGGCACCGGGCAGATCCGTGCAGGCAATCCGGGACAGCATGCTGAACGCCGAAATGGTCTTTCGGGGAAGCAGCGTGGGACCGGCGCCGGAGAACGGCGCCCTCCCGGCCCCCACGGTTTCCGGCGACGAGCGCGCCGCCATCCTGGCGTCGGAAGAAGCGTGGGCAGCGCAGCTGGAACGGCGCCGGGGGAGCAGGGAACAATTCACTAGGCTTCTGGCCCACTGGGGATTCGTCCTGACCAACGAAACCGGCCGGATGTTGCCGGCAGACGACGTTGCGTTCCTCCGCGCCTCGCTCGCCGTCCCGGCCTGGCGTGATGCCGTCCTGGTCATGGCCGCGGCCGGCACTTCGGCCGCACTTGCCGGCGCGGAAGTGTTCGGTATCTTCGAGTCCGGCTGCGGCCTGGTGCCGGTTGGGCCTATCCACACGGGCCAGGGGACCGCCGTTGAAGCAGCCGGCCAGAACGCTTTCCAGCCGGCCCGGCAAGCCGCGGGCGAGGCCGATGACGGGCAGCCGTCGCCAGGATACGGCGAGGTCCTGTTGGGGCTTGAGCCTGAAATTCCCGCCTGGCACACACTGAACAGCCTGGACGCAGTCCTGGGACAACTCTCAGCGTGTGGCGGGCAGCCCGGCGCAGCTGCCCTGACCGGACGGGGGTGGATCGCGTGGTGCCGGGGCCGTGGATCCTACGCCGCCGCCTATCTTAAGCAGGCCCTTGAGGTAGAGCCGGGCTACCGGCTGGCCGAACTCATGCTGGAACTGGTGCGGCGGGGAACGCTCTGCGGCTGGGCTGCGCGGAAGGAGGCCGCCTGGCGGCAGTTCGAACCGGACGCAGCCTAGGTCCTGCCGCTGCTTTGAGTCCGGTTCCGGAAAACCGTGAGACAATGGTTGCCGAGACCCGGTTGGGTCCGTGTATCAAGTGCCTGTAATGGCGCCCTGACGGGAACATTACAGCCGCCCCGGCAGTTCTACTTGTAGGCTCTGCCGGTTGTGGTTGCACCTGATGTTGATCACGGACTTGACAGGGTCATAGTGGTGTTGCCCGTATGGTGATTCCACAGACCGCCGCTAGAAAGGTTTTCTGTGACCCCGTCTTCCGCGAAGAAGGAACCCGCCGCCCAGGACTTGTCCCCTGAGGAGAAGCAGGCTGCAACGAACGCCAAGCGAGCAGCAACGCGGGCAGCCAACAAAGCCGTCAAGGATGCCACCGCCGGTGAATCCGCCGGCGACGGTAAGCCTGAACCCAAGAAGCGCGGCCCAAAGCCCGGCGCTAAAGCTGCTGCCGAAGCCGCCGGGAAAGCTGCGCGCGGCGCATCGGATTCCGATGACGACGATGTCGAAGACCCTGACGACATCAGCATCGAAAGCGCCGACGACAGCGAGATTGACGCCGCCAAGGCCGCATCGGCCGCCACGGGCAAGGGTTTCGTCTACTCGGATGCCGACGACGATGATGCCCCCGTCCAGCAGGTGATGTCCGCCGGAGCCACGGCTGACCCCGTCAAGGACTACCTCAAGCAAATCGGTAAGGTTGCGCTGCTCAACGCAGAGCAGGAAGTGGACCTCGCCCTCCGGATCGAAGCCGGACTCTTCGCCGAAGAGAAGATCAACGCAGACGACGGCTCGATGGAACCCAAGTTCAAGCGTGAACTTGAGTTTGTCATCCACGACGGCAAGCGGGCCAAGAACCACCTGCTCGAAGCCAACCTCCGCCTGGTGGTCTCGCTGGCAAAGCGCTACACCGGCCGCGGCATGCTGTTCCTGGACCTCATCCAGGAAGGCAACCTTGGCCTGATCCGCGCAGTGGAGAAGTTCGACTACACCAAGGGCTTCAAGTTCTCCACGTACGCGACCTGGTGGATCCGCCAGGCCATCACCCGGGCCATGGCCGACCAGGCCCGCACCATCCGCATCCCGGTGCACATGGTCGAGGTCATCAACAAGCTGGCCCGCGTCCAGCGTCAGATGCTTCAGGACCTCGGCCGCGAACCAACGCCGGAGGAGCTTGCCCTCGAACTGGACATGACCCCGGAGAAGGTCGTCGAAGTCCAGAAGTACGGCCGTGAACCAATCTCCCTCCATACGCCTCTTGGCGAGGACGGCGACTCCGAGTTCGGTGACCTTATTGAGGATTCCGAGGCTGTAGTCCCCGCAGATGCCGTGAGCTTCACGCTGCTGCAGGAACAGCTGCACTCGGTCCTGGATACCCTGTCCGAACGCGAAGCCGGGGTAGTGGCCATGCGGTTCGGCCTGACCGACGGCCAGCCGAAGACTTTAGACGAAATCGGCAAGGTTTACGGCGTCACGCGTGAGCGTATCCGCCAGATTGAGTCCAAGACCATGTCCAAGCTCCGCCACCCGTCGCGGTCGCAGGTGCTCAGGGACTACCTGGACTAGATCAGGACCCACCAAACGCGGGGTCAGTGTCCGCCAAGCATTCTCGGATGCCTGGGCGGGGCTGGCCCCGCGTTTTTGCGAAACACGGGGTCGTGGGGCAGGGCTTAACAAAACAGGACCCCCTCCCAAAGGAGGAGGTCCTGATGGTGTGTTTGTCAGGTCAGTCGACGGCTACGGGAGCCTTCTCGTGAAGCCTGCCTGTCTCATCGTGCCAGTCGGAGCTCAACGGCCTGAGCGTTGCCTCGATTGCACGGGCATGGTGGCCGCAGAAGAGCAGCTCACCGCCGGAGGTCTGAAGTACAACGCGGACGTATGCCTGAGCTCCGCAACGATCGCACCGGTCCAGTGCGTTGAGTGTGCGGTCTGCCACTGCTGTTGTCATGTCGGCCTCCTTGGTAGATCTGTATGTCTATATAACCAGCATTCGTAGCAATCCCATCGCAAGGACGGGTCAAGTTCGCTGTCCGCGTAGCCGCAAGAATGGCTCAAGCCGCAAATGTGCGTCGCGGCAAGATGCCGAGTGGCCCCGCCCACAGCCCTGGCATGGTGTGGCAGCAGGCCGTCCGCTGCCACGCCGACTAGGCTGGAACGTGCGTTCCCAGCGCCAGATGTTCCGTCACTGAAGGAGTTCACAACCCGTGGCACCAAGTTCTGATTACACCGCCCGGCACCTTTCTGTCCTGGAGGGCCTCGAAGCCGTCCGCAAACGCCCCGGCATGTACATCGGTTCCACCGACTCCCGCGGACTGATGCACTGCCTCTGGGAGATCATCGACAACTCGGTGGATGAAGCGCTGGCGGGCTTCGGGCATGACATCAAAATCATCCTGCACGCGGACAACTCGGTGGAAATCCACGACGACGGCCGCGGCATCCCCGTGGACGTGGAGCCGAAGACAGGACTCACCGGCGTCGAGGTGGTGTTCACCAAGCTGCATGCGGGCGGCAAGTTCGGCGGTGGCTCCTACACCGCCTCCGGCGGCCTGCACGGCGTGGGTGCCTCCGTGGTGAACGCGTTGTCCGCCCGCCTGGACGTGGAGGTGGACCGTGGCAGCAAAACGTACAAAATGTCGTTCCGGCGCGGTGAACCCGGTCGCTTCAAGGATCAGGGCAGCAAAATTGACCCCGCGTCGACTTTCGAACCATTTATGGATGGCTCCGTGCTTGACGTCATCGGCAAGGCCAAGCGGGGTGTGACGGGAACGCGGATCCGCTACTGGGCGGACCGCCAGATCTTCACACCTGACGCGAAGTTCTCGTACGACGAATTGGCCGCCCGGGCGCGGCAGACATCGTTCCTGGTGCCGGGGCTCAAGCTCACGGTCCGCGACGAGCGCAGGCTGGCCGGCACTCCCGGTGAGGGCGGAGCCCATGAGGAGGTCTTCCACCACGACGGTGGCATCTCCGAGTTTGTCGACTTCCTCGCCGCCGATCCCGCCGTCACCGACATCTGGCGGCTCCACGGCTCGGGCAAGTTCAAGGAGACAGTCCCGGTAATCGATGAGCGTGGCCACAGCCAGCTCGCCGAGGTGGAGCGTGACTGTGAAGTGGACGTGGCGCTGCGGTGGGGCATCGGCTATGACAGCACGGTGCGCACCTTTGTGAACATCATTTCCACACCTAAGGGCGGAACCCACCAGTCAGGCTTCGAGCAGGCGTTGGTCAAGACGTTCCGGAAGGCGGTGGAGGCCAACGCCCGCAAGCTTAAGGCGGGCACCGACAAGATCGAGAAGGATGACATCTTCGCCGGCCTGACGGCTGTCCTGACGGTCCGGCTGGCGGAGCCGCAGTTTGAGGGCCAGACCAAGGAGATCCTGGGCACCTCAGCCGTGCGGGCCATCGTCTCGAAGGTGGTGGAGCAGGAGATCACCGCGAAGCTCAACTCCGCAAACCGCAGCGACAAAGCCCACTCGGCGCTGCTGCTGGAAAAAATCGTCAGCGAGATGAAGTCGCGCATCTCCGCACGGGTCCACAAGGAAACACAGCGGCGCAAGAACGCCCTGGAAACGTCCTCCATGCCCACCAAGCTTGCGGACTGCCGGACTGACGACGTCGGGCGTTCCGAACTGTTCATCGTCGAAGGTGACTCCGCGCTGGGTACCGCCAAGCTGGCACGGTCCTCCGATTTCCAGGCCCTGCTGCCCATCCGCGGCAAGATCCTGAACGTCCAGAAGGCATCCGTTGGGGACATGCTTTCCAATGCAGAATGTGCGGCACTTATCCAGGTGGTGGGTGCCGGTTCGGGCCGCAGCTTCGACATCAGCGCGGCCCGGTACGGCAAGGTCATCCTCATGACCGACGCCGACGTCGACGGCGCCCACATCCGGACGCTGCTGCTGACACTGTTCTTCCGGTACATGCGGCCGATGATCGAGAACGGCCGTGTTTTTGCCGCCGTCCCGCCGCTGCACCGCGTGGAAGTCATCAACGCCGGCCAGAAGGCCAATGAAATGATTTACACCTACTCCGAGGCGGAGCTCCATGTCCTCCTGGCCCGGCTGGAAAAGGAGGGCAAACGCTACAAGGAGCCAATCCAGCGGTACAAGGGCCTCGGCGAAATGGACGCGGAACAGTTGGCGGAGACCACCATGGACCCCCGGCACCGGACCCTTCGCAAGGTGGGCATCGACAACGCCAAGCAGGCCGAGGACACCTTCGATTTGCTGATGGGTTCCGACGTTGCCCCGCGTAAGGACTTCATCATCGCCGGTGCCTCCAGCCTGGACCGGGAGCGGATCGACGCCTGACCGGCAGGCGGGGTCAGGCAGCCAGGGTCAGCCCAGCAGGCCCGGCACGATCAGCAGCGCCGTGGGCAGGGCAAGGAGCAGGACGCAGCCCGCAAGCACCGCGCCGCGGGCGGTGGAGGACAGCTGAGGCTGTGGTGAGAGCAGCCGGCTGACCCGGGAGGCTGTGGTGCGGGCTGAGTCTGAGCCGGTGACGCCGGCCGCCGCTTCCAGTCCCTCAAGCGCAAGGCGTGCCTGGCCCACAGGCTGGAAACCACCGGCAGCCCCCGCTGAACCGCTGGCCACTATCGCTATCGCCTTGATGAGGGTTGCCCTGCTCTCAGTCTTGAGCGCCACGTCATCGGCCAGCATCTCGATGAGCGAGTTCACGGACTCCTGGGCCAGCCTGGTGGTGGGAAGCCAGGGGAGTGCCTGGCGCCAGGCGGCGAAGGCCCAGAGCAGCAGATGGTGGCGCTGGTTCAGGTGGGCGGTCTCGTGGATCAGGACTGCCCGTAGTTCGGCCGGTTCAAGGGCGGCCATCAGGCCGTCGGACAGGACAGTGACAGAGCGTGCCCCGCCGGGAAGGCAGTACGCCACCGGCGAGTCGTGGCTGATGACCACGGTTCCCGTCCCGTCCGCGGCAGGGGAGGCCAGGAGGGCCAGTAGTTCACGGTGGCGCCGACGCTGCCGCTCGATCTTGTAGTACGTCAGCAAGAGGGTGAAGACGAGGTGTGCGGTCAGCAGGGCTGCGGCGGAAAGGGCAAAGAGATGCCAGAATCCGAGCGCCGTGGTGGCCGCATTGAACAGCACCATGCCTGCGAGGGCCCGCAGCCCGGCAATCAGGTTGTCGCCCACCGGTTCGAGCCCGTACACCAGCATCGCGCCGATCATCGAGAGCCCGCCGGCAAGGGCGATTGCCTGCCAGAGGAGCATCGCGGTGGAGGGCGCCCGGCCGGGCCACTGGGCGCGGGAAAGAAAGACAGGCACCGGCCACGCCAGGACTATCGCAAGGACCGCCAGCAGGTATGAGGTCCAGAACATGGCCTGCTAGATATGACCGAGCAGTTTGCGCAGCGTTTCGGCTTCACTCTGTGTTACGGACCCGATGAACTGTGCCAGGACCGCTTCACGGTCTGGGGCGGAGCCCAGCACTTCGTGCATCAGTTCGGCTGTGTGTTCTTCCCGGCTGGAAACCGCCTGGTAGCGGTGCGGCCTGGTGCCGCGCTCCCGCTCAACGAGACCTTTCTTCTCCAACCGGGAGAGGACAGTCAGCACAGTGGTGACCGCAAGTTCCTTGCCCTCATGGCCCGCAGCGTCCCCTTTTGCTTCGGTGCTCGTTGCCAGCTTGTCGCGCAGGGTATTTGCGGTGGCTGCATCGTGGCCCGCCCAGAGCAGATCCATCACTGCCCGTTCCAGTTCCCCAAGACTTGCCATTGCCTACATCCTTCTCGATTCCCTGCACCGGTCGGCTGATTGCCGCGGTGACTGCAAATGTGTCTTTTCAGATACGGTACCAAGTTACCTGTTTTTGGCCAGAGTTTCTACGTACGGTAGAACACTCGGCGTGGCGCGACCTCGTTAGGGTCGGAGTGAGATGGAACTCTTGGTTTATCAATGCCCGGCCCATTGTTCTACACTCTGTAGAAGTCATTGTTCTACGTAACGTAGAAATGTGTAACCGCCAACCGAGGGACTGCTGTGGAAGCTCTGGAAATCGCACGCTGGCAATTCGGCATCACCACCGTCTACCACTTCATGATGGTGCCGCTCACCATTGGCCTGGGCCTGGTGGTCGCCGTGATGCAGACCCTCTGGTACCGCACCGGCAAGGTGGAGTACCTCCGGATGACCAAGTTCTGGGGCAAGCTCTTCCTGATCAACTTCATCATGGGCGTCGCCACCGGCATTGTGCAGGAGTTTCAGTTCGGCATGGCCTGGAGCGAATACAGCCGGTTCGTGGGGGACGTCTTCGGGGCTCCCCTCGCGCTCGAATCCCTCTTGGCCTTCTTCGTGGAGTCAACGTTCCTTGGGCTGTGGATCTTCGGCTGGAAGCAACTGAAGCCGGCCATCCACCTGGCCTGCCTCTGGATTGCCGTAGTGGGATCGGTCTTTTCGGCCTATTTCATCATCGTGGCCAACAGTTGGATGCAGCACCCTGTTGGCGCGGAAATCATCGACGGCCGGCCGGTGATGACGGACGCCTGGGCAGTCTTCACAAACAACACCGCACTGGTGGCCTTCCCGCACACCCTGATGGGAGCCCTGGCCGTGGCCGGCGGTTTCCTCCTGGGCATCGCCTGGTACCACCTCTGGCGCAGGCGCAAGGACGGCATCGACACCATCGGCCCGTACGGCAAGGTGGTTCCCGGCGAAGCTGCCATCCCGGGCCGCGACCTGACCGACTACAAAGTCTGGATCCGCTCCCTGCGGATCGGCGCCGTCGTCGCCATGCTCTCCTTCGCCGGTACCGCCCTCACCGGCGACCTGCAGGGCAAGCTGATGTTTGAGCAGCAGCCTATGAAGATGGCTGCGGCCGAAGCCGCCTGCCACGACGGCACGGGGTTCTCCGTGCTCAGCGTGGGAAACCTTGGCTCGAAGAACTGCGATGACATTGTGGCCCTGATCGAGATTCCTGGCATCCTGTCCTTCCTCGCCAACGGCGACTTCACCACCGAGGTTCGGGGGGTCAACGGTCTCCTCGACCAGTACAAGGCCGACTACGGAACCCACCTGCCGGACAACCCGATCTACGGCGAGCGGGCCGGCCAGGAGATCCAGTATGTCCCGGTCATGGAAGTCACCTACTGGGGCTTCCGGATGATGATCGGCTTTGGTGGCCTGGCTGCCCTTGCCGCCCTGGGGGCCCTGTGGCTGACCAGAAAGGGTACGGTCCCCGCAGCGCCCTGGCTGATGCGCCTGGCAGTATTCGGCATCCTCGCCCCGTTCGGCGCCAACGCCGCCGGCTGGATTTTCACCGAAATGGGCCGGCAGCCGTTTGTGGTGGCACCCAACCCGGACCTGAACGGCATCGACCAGGTGTTTATGTTCACCGCGGCCGCGGTGTCGCCGGGGGTCTCTGCCGGTGAACTGCTGACCTCGCTGATCGTCCTCACCGCCGTCTACGCCTCCCTGCTGGTGGTGGAGGTCAAACTCCTGGTCACGTACATCCGTGGCGGCGTGGTCTCCGCGATGCCGGAACTGGCCCATGCTCCGGCCGATGAAGACGAGGACGGCTACCCCGGCCCCCACGGCACCGGCCCGGCGAAACCGGCCGACGACGTCCTGGCATTCGCCTACTAAGAAGAGCAGAGGATATTCAACATGGAGCTCCTGCCCACCATTTGGTTCATTGTCATCTCGGTGCTGTGGACCGGGTACCTCTTCCTGGAAGGCTTTGACCTCGGCGTGGGAATGCTGATGAAGCTCTTCGCACGGAACAACACCGACCGAAGGGTGCTGCTGAACACCGTGGGCCCGGTCTGGGACGGCAACGAGGTCTGGCTGATCACGGCCGGCGCCGCCACGTTCGCGGCGTTCCCGCACTGGTACGCCTCGCTGTTTTCCGCCCTCTACCTCCCGCTCCTGGTGGTGCTGGTGGCCCTCATTTTCCGTGCGGTCGCCTTCGAATACCGCGGGAAAATGGACAGCGACAGCTGGCGGACGCGCTGGGACTGGGCCATTGCCCTGGGCTCCTTCTTCGCCGCGTTCGGCGTTGGCGCCGCCCTGGCCCTGACCACCACCGGCCTGCCGCTGAACGCGAACGGTGACAGGGAAGGCGGTGCCATGGCCTGGTTCAGCGGATACGCCGTGCTCGGCGGGCTGGCCGTGGTTGGGTTCTCCCTGCTGCACGCCCTGGCGTTCCTGGCACTGAAGACCGACGGCGACGTGCGGCACCGGGCGCGCGCCTGGTTCGTCCGGCTGCTTCCGGTCCTCCTGCTTCCCCTGGCGGCCTGGGCACTTGTTATCCAGTTCCTGGAAGGCAAGCCGTGGACCTGGGCGGTGGTGATCCTGGCCGTTGTGGCGGCCGTGGCCGCGTGGTTCCTGGCACGGCGCGGAGCCGAGGGCAGGGCGTTCATGGCGATGGGGGCCTTCCTGCTCCTGGGCAGCGCGTCGATCTTTGGCGCCGTGTTCCCGGTGGTGCTGCCCTCCACGCTGGACCCGGCGTTTGACCTGACGATCGCCAATGCGTCTTCCTCCGACTACACGCTGGGGCTCATGAGCGTGGCGGCGGCGGTGGGCCTGCCCCTGGTGATCGTCTACCAGGCGTGGACCTACTGGGTTTTCCGCCGCCGCGTGAGCGCCGCACACATCCCGCCGGCCCACAGTTTCCTGCCGGCCATTGCCGTCAGGGCCTTCACCACGAAGGGCTGACCCGGCGTGCGCCCCGATATTCCGGCCGGACCGGCCACCCGTTCCGCCATCTACTGGCTTGGCCTGCTTGCTGCGCTGAAGGCGCTCTCCCTGGTCCTGACGGGGCAAGCGGTGGCAGCCATGCTCGCCGGACTGGCCACCGGGAATGAATCCTGGCAGGACCAGTTGCCCTGGGGCCTGGCCGGCGTCGTCCTGCGGTCCGCCGCGGTGTGGGCGCAAGGTATTGCCGCGCGCCGCGCCGCATTGGGCATCAAGGAGGAGCTCAGGTCCGGGCTCCTGGCGCGCGCCCTGCGTAATGGTGCACGCAGCACCGGGCCGGCCGACGGCGGCCTGGCAGTCCTGGCGACGCGGGGCCTGGACGCGCTGGACAACTATTACACGCAGTTCCTGCCGGCCCTCGTGAACTGCGCCACGATCCCGCTGCTGCTCGGCGCGCGCATCCTCTTCGCGGACTGGGTCAGCGCAGTGGTGGTGGTTCTGACGGTTCCGCTCGTGCCGCTGTTTATGGTGCTGATCGGCCGGTACACCGAGGACCATGTCCGCGAGGCGCAGCAAACCCTCACCCGGCTGTCCGCGCACATACTGGAACTTGCCAAAGGCCTGCCGGTCCTGGTGGGCCTGGGCCGTGCCACCGCGCAGCGCAAAGCGCTCGAGGAGATCTCGGAGGAATACCGTTCACGGACCATGGGCACGCTGCGGACGGCGTTCCTCTCTGCTTTGGCCCTGGAGCTCATCGCCACGATTTCGGTGGCCGTGGTGGCCGTCTTCATCGGCGTCCGGCTGGTGCACGGCGACATGGTCCTCGAAGCTGGCCTGCTGGCCCTCATCCTCGCGCCGGACTGCTACCTGCCCCTCCGCGAGCTGGGCACCGCGCACCACGCCAGCGACGACGGCCGGGCGGCCCTCGCCGCGACGCGGACCGTCACCGAAGCACCGGAGCCACGGCCGCTGCCGGCGGACGACGGCGGCGGCCGCTTCGCAGCGCACGTCTCCCGGGGAGTGACGGTCACCGACCTCACTGTCACGCATGCTGGCAGGTCCGCTGCCGCCGTCGGGCCCCTGGCCTTTACCGCCCCGCACGGGCAGATCACCGCGCTGGATGGTCCCAGCGGCGCCGGTAAAAGCACGGTCCTTGGCGTGCTGGCCGGCACCGTGGGCGACGGCGGCGGGACCACCGTGTCCGGCCATATTTCCGGCCTGGACCGTGGCGCCGTCGCGTGGGTTCCGCAACACCCGGTCATGGTGGCGGACTCCGTGCTCGACGAGGTCATGCTTTACGTCAATGGCGGAACAGTCAGTTCGCTTTCCGGCAGTGCCAGGTCCTCCGACAGTGCCGGACCAGTCCAGCACCTGCAGGGCGTGCAGGACGTCGCCTTGGAGTGCCTGGCCGCTGCTGCCGCGGGCCACCTCGCCGGCCATCATCCGGCCGAGCTGAGCCCGGGGGAGTTGCGTCGCGTGGCGTTGGCCCGCGGCCTGGCGCGGCTGCGTGCCGGCGCCAATGTCCTGCTGCTTGACGAGCCGACCGCCCACTTGGACGCTGTCTCGGCGGCGCTGGTGCAGGAGTCAATCCGGGAGCTCCGGGGACAGGTGACGGTCATCCTGGTGGCCCACGACGAGCAGACCCGCGAACTGGCGGACCATCTGGTTCCCGTCTCGGCGCGCGGCATCACGGCACCGTCCGGGATCACCGGCATGCCGCACGCTGCTGGGCACACCACCGAACACAGCAGTCCCGCAGACGGGGTCCGCGAGGATCAGCACAGTCCCGGGACTGCGGCCCTGCCTGCTGCCATGCCCGTCGCAGGGGATGGACGGCCCACGCCCACAAACCGGCTCCTCGCCGGCCTGCTGGCGCCGGTTGCGGGCCGGTTCACCGGTGCCGCCGTGGCGGGGACCTTCGCAGCCCTCTTTGCCGTGGCCCTGTCCGGGCTCTCCGGCTGGCTCATCATCGGGGCAAGCGAGCAGCCGCCCATCCTGTACCTGCTCACCGCGATCGTGGGGGTGCGGTTCTTCGGGATCGGACGCGCCGTCCTTCGTTTCTGGGAACGGCTCCTGCTGCACGACGCCGTCTTTGGCGCCCTGACCAGGCTCCGTGGCCGGCTCTGGGAATCGCTGAGCCGCAAGGCCTTGTCCCTGCGGCGGCTCCTGCAGGGCGGCAATGTCCTCGGCACGGTGATTGACGACGTCGACACCGTCCGGGACCTGCTGCCGCGCGTTGTGCTGCCACCCGTCACGGCGCTCGCCGTGGCCGGGTCTGCCCTGCTGGCCACAACGCTGGTGGCGCCGGCCGCTCTGCCGGCCGTTGCCACGGCAGCAGTACTGAGCCTGGTTGTGGCACCGCTGGCCGCACTCTGGGGCGACCGCCGGTCGGCCACAGCGGAACAGCGCCTGCGGGCGGGAGTACTGCGGCGCACCTCCGCAGCCCTGGACGCCAGGGCGGAACTCCACGCGAACGGCATCGCCGCAACAGTTCTTGACGCGCTCCGCGCCGAGGACCGCAGGGCAACCAGGGCATCACAGCGCTCAGCCTGGGCGGAAGGCCTTGGCCAGGCCATCACGGTGGCTGCCTGCGGAACGGCGGCCCTGGCCGATGCCGTGCTGACCGCACCCCAGGTCATTGCCGGTGCCATGGAACCGGCCACGGCTGCGGTCATGGTGCTCCTGCAGCTGGCCCTCGTGGAACCCTACGCAGCCATGGCGACGGCGGTCCGCCAGTATCCTGCGCTGCGTGCAGTCATGCAACGGGTCGCGGAGTCAGGTGTGCTGGACGCCACTAACGCGGAGGCTCCGGAAGGCGACGGAGTCCACCAGCTCCCGCCCCGCCGCGGTGCTGCTGCCGGCGTGGAGCTGGACAACCTAGCGGCTTCGTGGCCCGGAGGGGGAACAGTCTTCGCCGGAGTGTCGGCCGTTGCCGGGCCCGGTTCGTGGCTGGCCGTTACCGGCCCTTCCGGTGCGGGTAAGTCCACCCTGCTCGCGGTCCTGCTGGGATTCCTCCCGGCCGCCGCCGGCCGGGCCGCCGTGACTGGGACGGCAGCCTGGTGCCCGCAGGAGGCGCACCTGTTCGATTCGACGCTTCGCGGCAACCTGCTGCTGGGCCTGCCTGCCCGCGGGAACGGCACCTCCGCCTCCAGTGACGCGGAGCTGGCGGCGGCGTTAACCGCCGTCGGACTCAATGCCCTGGTGTCGCGGCTGCCGGACGGGGTGGATACCCGGATCGGCCCCGGCGGTTCGTTCCTCAGCGGCGGCGAACGGCAGCGGCTTGCCGTGGCCCGGACCATCCTGACGGGCGCCGAGGTGATCCTGCTGGATGAGCCCACTGCCCACCTGGACGCGGAGGCTGGACGGGAAATGCTGGCCGACCTGCGCGCGGGCCTCAAGGGCCGCACGGTGGTGATGGTCACCCACAACCCCGCTGACATCGATCCCGCTGACACGCTCCTGGACTTGTCCGCCGCGTCACTGGCCGGCGCCGCGGGCGGCGCCGGCTTCCGCAACCGGAGGGGAGCCTTCGCTAACCTGATGTCATGCCTGATGCCATGAGGGAGCCCTGGGTGGACTTTCCACGCTGCACTGGCTGCTGGCCGCAGACTTTGACGTGCCGGCCTGGGGCGGCGCTGATTGCCCGGACCACCGAGAACCCGTCTGGTACGAACGCGAGGCCGATCTGCAGCAACAGGTGCAGTCGCGGAAGAATCCGGCGGCCAGCCACACGGTGCCGGGCCTGGACGGTGCGGGAATCCTCCGGGTGTACGCCGGGATCTCGAAGAACCGGGACTCAGACAAGGCACACGGCTTTAGGCCACGCTCCTGGAGGCCGCCGCACGAACTCGTTCGTCTGGCGCAGAATGCGGCCTTCCGGGACCACTGGGGCAGCGAACCCCCGGGATGAGGAATCCTGGTCCTTCACTGTCAGCCACCCGCAGGCCCGTCAGGACCTCAGCGCCGTGGTCCTGGACAGTGCTGCCGGTGAAGTGGCGGCGTATCAGCTGGCCAGCCACGCGGTGAACCGCAGCATGGCGTGGGATAAAGCGCTGTAGTCAGCCGTCCACGTCATGGAGGTGATGGACGACGTCGTGCAGGAAGTACTGCGCCAGCGTCAGGACCGTGAACTCCGAGCCGTTGCTGCGGAGTCCCTTTCTGCCCCACTCCTCCTCGCGGACGCCCGCGAAAGACGCCGCGATCTGCTCGCCCTCTGCCGCCAGTGCCGCACTGACCACGGCAGGGTCGGCGTTGGCGTAGTCCTGTTCCACGGCGGTGCGGTCCTGGTCCCAGTTCTCGAACCGTGCGTCGTCGGAAGCGAGCATCAGGTTCAGCCGCTGGTCGAAAAGGGAAAACACGTCGCGGACATGGCAGGCGTACTCCAGGGCTGACCAGGTGCCCGCATCCGGGCGTTCTGCAACCTCGGGCCGGCGAAGGACCGCCCGCCAGCGCGGCAGCATGCTGGCCACGCTGCCCGGCACGGTAGCCGGGGTGACGGTGGAAGCGTCGAAGGAGCACTCCGGGCACGGCCGGGAGAGCACCCAGGTCCAGTCCTTCTGATCAGGAATGATAGGCATGGCAGCAGTCTAGGACGGATCCGCCCATGCCATGCCCGGGCCCACTGCGTCCACGGCCTGGGACAGCGGAATGCCCGAACCGTCCCTCCTCCCGTGTTCCTGCGGCAACGACCTCGCAACACCGGCCAGTGAGGAGGCTTTCGCCGGCCCATGCCCTGCCCAGCCAAGCAGCAGCGTGTCTTCACCCTTAAGGAAGCGGTGGGCGCGGACACCGGCGGTGGCGCGGCCCTTGGCAGGGTACTCAGCGAAGGCCGTCACCTTGGCGGCGCCGGGTGCGGTCCCCGGCAGGGCGCCGTCGGTACCTGCGATGGTCACCACGACGGCGGCGTCATCGTCCGGCGCCACAGCACCGAAGAACACGACCTGGTCGCCGGCACCGAGCTTGATGCCGGCCATGCCGCCGGCCGTTCTGCCCTGCGCGCGGACGTTGGCGGCGCCGAACCGGAGCAGTTGCGCTTCACGGGTCAAAAACACCAGGTCCGTGTCCTCGGACCCGGCCGGGGCCACGCCCACCACCACGTCCTTGTCCTTCAGCGCAATCACTTCCCAGTCCTCGCGGTTCAGGGGGTAGTCCGGCTGGACCCGCTTGACCACACCCTGGGCCGTACCGATGGCCAGGATCCCATCCAGCGGTGCAAAGGCCACCAGTGATTCACCCTTCAGCAAGGTGATGAAGTCCTTCGCCGGGACACCCCCGGCAAGGTTGGGCAGGCCGGACATCGGCGGCAGCACCGGCATGTCCATGACCTGGAGCCGCAGCATCCGCCCCTGCGAGGTGACAGCGGCGATTTCACCGCGGGCGGAGGTCTTGACCACCGACCGGAACACATCGTGCCTGACGCGGGGGCCTGACTCGGCGAGCGGTTCCTGGTTGGACGTGCGCGCGATTTGGCCCGACGCCGTGAGGATCGCCCAGCAGGGATCGTCGGCGATCTCCAGGGCCAGCGGCGCAGCTTTGCCCTTATTGCCGGGAGCCGCGGCCAGGGCAGCGGCCACCGTCGGGGAGACAGCCTCCGATTCGAGCAGGACGGTCCGGCGCGGCGTACCGTATTTCTCGGCGATCTCGCCGAGTTCCGTAGACACGAGTTCACGCAGCCGCTGCTCGGAGCCGAGGATGGCTTCGAGCTCGGCAATTTCGCGGCGCAGCTCGTCCTGTTCCTTCTCGAGCTCGATCAGCGAGTATTTGGTCAGCTGGCGCAGCCGCAGCTCCAGGATGTAGTTGGCCTGGATTTCCGAGAGGTCGTAGATGGACATGAGCCGTTCGCGGGCGGCGGAGACCTCGTCAGAGGACCTGATGATCTGGATGACCTCGTCAATGTCCACGATGGCGATCAGCAGACCCTCCACCAGGTGCAGCCGGTCCTTCTTCTTGCCTAGCCGGAACGCCGTCCGCCGGCGGACCACGTCGATGCGGTGGCCGACGTAGACGGACAGCAGATCCACGAGCCCGAGGGTCTGGGGCTGGCCGTCCACCAGCGTCACGTTGTTGATGCCGAACGAGTCTTCCATGGGGGAGTAGCGGTACAGCTGCTGCAGTACGGCGTTCGGGTTGAACCCGTTCTTCAACTCGATGACCAGGCGAAGGCCATGCTTGCGGTCCGTGAGGTCCACGATGTCGCTGATGCCGGTCAGTTTCTTGCCGTTGACGGCATCCTTGATCTTCTCGATCACCTTTTCCGGACCCACCATGTACGGCAATTCGGTGACCACCAGGCCGGTGCGCCGGGCCGAGAGCTGCTCGATCTCCACTTTGGCGCGCGTTTTGAACGAACCGCGGCCGGTGGCGTAGGCGTCGCGGATGCCGTCCAGGCCCACAATCCGGCCGCCCGTGGGAAGGTCCGGCCCGGGGACGAACCGCATGAGGTCATCGAGGGTGGCGTCCGGATGCGCGATCAGGTGCCGTGCCGCGGAGATGACCTCCACCAGGTTGTGCGGGGCCATGTTGGTGGCCATGCCAACGGCGATGCCCGTGGCACCGTTGACCAGCAGGTTGGGAAATGCGGCAGGAAGCACGTCCGGCTGGGTCAGCTGGTTGTCGTAGTTGGGGACGAAGTCCACTACGTCTTCGTCGAGGTGGTCCGTCAGCGTCAGGGCTGCCGCCGCGAGGCGGGCTTCGGTGTACCGGGGAGCCGCCGGTCCGTCGTCGAGCGAGCCGAAGTTGCCGTGGCCGTCAATCAGCGGCAGGCGCAGCGAGAAGTCCTGGGCCATGCGCACCATGGCGTCATAAATCGCCGTGTCGCCGTGGGGATGGAGCTTACCCATGACTTCGCCCACCACCCGGGCGCTCTTAACGTGGCCACGGTCCGGCCGGAGGCCCATCTCGCTCATCATGTACAGGATCCGGCGCTGCACCGGCTTGAGTCCGTCCCTCGCGTCCGGCAGTGCCCGGGAGTAGATCACCGAATAGGCGTACTCCAGGAACGAACCTTCCATTTCGGACGTGACATCGATGTCCACGATATTATCGACGAAATCCTGGGTGGCTTCCCCTGCAGGGGCTGGGCTTTGGCGGCGGGCCATGGGGCTGGTGGATCCTTCTGGGTAACTGGCGGTGCTCTGGTTTGGCGCAGGATTTTTTGGGCAGACGGCCTGCGGCGTCGCTTTGTGGTTAGGCTAAGCCTATGGTGGATCAGCCCGGGGACGGCGAATATCCGGAACATTGGGAAGCCGATGTCGTGCTCCGGGACGGAGGCACCTCGCACCTGAGGCCCATTCACCCCAGTGATGCGGACGCCGTCCAGGCATTCCACGTCGGACAGTCGCAGAACTCAATCTACATGCGCTTCTTCTCCTTTAAAGCCCGGCTGTCCAGCAAGGAGCTCAAGCGCTTTACGGAAGTGGACTACGCGGACCGCGTGGCGCTGGTGATTACCTTCGGCGGCGAAATCCTGGGGATCGGCCGCTACGACAGGCTCGATGAACGCACCGAGGCCGAAGTCGCCTTCAACATTGCCGACGCCCATCAGGGCAGGGGGATCGGCTCCATCCTGCTGGAACACTTGGCCGCGGCCGCCCACGAAAACGGAATCCGCCGGTTCACGGCGGAAGTGCTGCCCGAAAACCGGAAAATGCTGATGGTTTTCGCCGACGCCGGCTACGACGTCAAACGCCATTTCGACGACGGCGTTGTCAGCCTGGAATTCAACATCGGTCCCACGGAAAAATCACGGGCCGTGATGGAGTCACGCGAGCACCGCGCCGAGGCGAGGAGCGTCCGGGACCTGCTGACGCCGTCGTCCATTGCGGTCATCGGTGCCAGCCGCAAATGGGGGACTGTGGGCCACCAACTGCTGGAGCACGTCATTGAAGGCGGCTTTGCCGGGCCGGTGTACGCCATCAATCCTGAGGCGCTGGAACTCGCCGGCATGATGTCGTTCGGCCGCCTTGCCGAAGTTCCGGACCCGGTTCAGCTTGCCGTGATCGCTGTTCCCTACGAGGAAGTACCGGGCGTGGTGGACCAGTGCGCCGACGCAGGGGTCAAGGGGCTGGTGATTGCGTCCTCGGGATTCGCGGACGACGGCGAACGCGGCCTGGCCCGCCAGCGGGACCTCGTGCGGAAGGCTCGGGCCAGCGGAATGCGGGTGATCGGACCGGCATCGCTGGGGATTGTGAACACCCACCCGGATGTTCTGCTCAACGCGTCGATGGCCCCGGCCATGCCGCTCCGTGGCGGGCTGGGACTGTTCAGCCAGTCGGCGGCCATCGGAGTCTCCCTGTACGCGGCGTCCAGCCGGCGGCGGCTGGGACTCTCCACCTTCCTGTCAGCCGGCAACAGGGCCGACATCTCCGGCAACGACATGATGCAGTTCTGGGAGGACGATGCCGACACCACCGCAGTGGGGCTCTACCTGGAGTCCATCGGCAACCCCCGCAAATTTTCCCGGATCGCGCGGCGGCTCGCCCGTACCAAACCGGTGGTGGTGGCGAAGTCCGAGACCATGGGCCTTCGGCTGCCGCCAGGCCACGCCGTCCGGACCACACAGGCGCCCGCCGGGGCACTGGATGCGATGATGCGCCAGGCCGGCGTGATCCGGGTCCAGACCATCGAACAACTAATGGACGTCGCCCAGATTGTCTCCGGCCAACCGCTGCCCGCCGGGCCCGGGCTGGCCATCCTCAGTAACTCCCAGGCGTTGGGCAAAGTTGTGGCGGACAGTGCTGAGGCGCACGGCCTGGCGGTGGACGGCATCGTCACCGACGTGGATCTCGAGGCCGGGATGTCCCTCGCACTGCCGGCCCTCCGACGCAGCCTCCAACACACTCTCGCCTCGGACGCTGTCCACGCCGTGGTGGCCGCGCTGCTGCCCGTCCGGGGCCTGACCGTGGACCGGATCGGCGAGGTCCTGGCCGAATGCTCGGCCGCGGCCGGCAAGCCAGTGGTGGCCGCGTTCACCGGAATCCTCGACCCCTCCGTCTACGTGGAAGGCATGGTGGGGGCCGCGGGGCAGGCCGTCCCCTGCTTCGCCAACGCGGGCGCAGCAGTGGCGGCGCTCGCCGCCGTGGTGCGCTATTCGGAGTGGCTCGCCCGGGAGGCGGGCCACTTCGTGGAGCCCGCCGGCTGCGACCCGGACAGTGCGCAGGTCCTCCTGGACCGCCTGCTCCACGACGTCCACGGAGCCGAGCTGAAAGCCCTGGATCCGTTGTCCACGGCGTCGCTCCTGGCGCACTATGGGATTGCGGTGCTGCCGTCCGCAGGTTTTGAGTCGGCGGATGAAGCGGTTGATGCCGCGGCGGGGCTTGGCTGGCCCGTTGCCCTGAAAACCACCGACCCGGCCCTTCGTCACCGGCTGGATCTGGGCGGAGTGCGCCTGGACATCGAGGATACAGACTCACTGCGCCGGAACATCGTGCAAATGCGGCGCTCGCTGTCCCCCTACGGTTCGTCGTCCCTGGAGGTGCAGTCCATGGCACCTGTGGGGCAGGCCTGTACGTTCCGCGCCATTGAGGATCCTCTGTTGGGGCCGGTAATCTCCTTCGGGCTGGCCGGGGACGCCGTCAACCTGCTGGACGACTGGGCACACCGCGTGCCGCCGCTGTCCGCCGCGGACGTCAAGGACTTCATCCGTGCACCGCGGGCCGCCCGCAAACTCTTCGGCTACCAGGGCCTTCCGGCCGTCGATGTGGACGCCCTGGAAGATCTCGCCGCCAGGCTGGCCTGGATGAAGGACAACCATCCGGAAATTGCCTTGGTCGAATTCAACCCCGTCCTGTGCGGCACCCGCGGCGCGTCCATCCTCGCGGCAGACATCCGGATCGGCAACGCCGCCCGGCGCACGGATAGCGCCCGCCGGGCCATGCTGGGCTGAGCGCGGTTAGCATGTCCCCGGCCGATCTGTGAAAATGGGGGAATGAGCTCACAGCCTTCCCAGTCGACGCCATCCACGCCCGGCAATGACAACCAGGCAACCCGACCTCACAGCTCACACAGCCACACGCCGCAGGCCCAGAGCTTGGACGGCGCGCTCCAGAAGGCCGGCTTCTACCCGCCCCTGGTGGCCGACGTTGTAGACGACGCCCTGGACGGCCGCGAATGCGTGGCCCACCTGGTGCACCTGGAAACCCACTTTGACCGGGCCGAGGTCCGCCGCCACATCACCGTTCTGGTCCTCACCTCCGACATGCTGGTGATCACGCACGTGGATGACCAGCAGCTTGATGATGCCGGCGAACAAATCGTCGCGCAGATTTCCACCGAATCAGTGCCTGTGGCGCAGATCCGCTCCGTGGTCCTCAGTTACATGTATTCCCAGCCGCAGAACTACAAGCCCTCGGATCCGGTCCGGGAGGTCACCCTCGCCATCGCCTGGTCCGGGGGCCAGCGGCTGGACATGGGACCCGCAAGTTGCGGCGATCCGCAGTGCGAGGCCGACCACGGCTACAGCGGCACCATTGCCCAGGAGGACATTGTCCTGCGGATCAGCGCCGAAGCGGACGGCTCCCAGGCCGTGCAGGACGCAAAACTCTTCGCCCGCGCCCTGCGGGCCGTCAACACCGGCTCAGCGGCGCCTGTGCCCTACGCCGCCCAGACGCTCCAGCCACGGCCCCGGACGGGCGTGTTCGCCAACAGGCTCAGCCGCGGGCACCAGCGCTGAGATGCCGGCCCAAGGGAAAACAACCGTCCCGGCAGCCCCGTCCGAAGGGATGACCCGGCCAAACGTGCCGCCCGCTCCCGCTTTTGGCCAGCGCTCCGTCGCTGAGGTCCTCACCAGCGCAGCGGCAAGCCTTGGCGTGGAAGGCTTCACCAACACCCTGGGCCTGCCGCCGGCATCGCGCGTCTGCGTGGTCCTGGCGGACGGCCTCGGCCGGAATCTGCTGAAGCAGAAGTCCGCCCACACGCCGTTCCTGCGCTCCGTGCTGCAGGCCGGGCAGGGCGAGGTACCGGTCTGGCTGGACTCCACCTTCCCGTCGACCACCGCCGCGGCGCTGGCCAGCTTCGGCACCGGGCTCCCGCCCGGCCAGCACGGCATGGTGGGCTACGACGTGCTTGATCCGGAGCAGGACAAGGTGGTCAACATGCTGGGCAACTGGGATCCCAAGGTTGACCCTCTCGCCTGGCAGCCGTTCCCCACCGTGTTCGAGCGGGCCGCTGAGTCTGTCAGCGTGACCACCGTCAGCCTGCCGCAGTTCGGGAACTCGCCCATGACCCAGGCAGCCCTCCGGGGCGGGAATTTCGTCTCCGCCGTCACGTCCCATGCCCGCACCGCTGCCGCCGCCGACGCCATGGCCGCTGCCGGCCCCGCGCTGATGTACTTCTACGTCAACGAACTGGATAAGGCCGGCCACCGCCACGGTTGCCAGTCTGAACAATGGGAACACCAGCTCGAAGAGCTCGACGCCACGGTCAAAAGGCTCAATGCGTCCCTTCCCGCCGGGACCACCGTCCTACTCACCGCGGACCACGGCATGCTGGACGTGCCGGAACAGCAGCGGATCGACTACACAGCGGACCCGGCACTTATCGATGGTGTGCGACATACCGCGGGGGAGCCGCGGATGGTGCACCTCTACCTTGAAGACCCCGCCGACGTCCATGGCCGGGAGCGCCTGCTGCACGCCTGGCGAGCCCGTTTCGGCGACAGGATCTGGGCTTTCACCCGGGACGACGCCATAGCAGGCGGCCTGTTCGGGACGCTGCGTCCCGCCGTCGGGCCCCGCATCGGGGACGTACTGGTTGCCGCGCGGGACGCTTTGGCGTTTTACGACACGCGACGCGTGCGGCCGGCCGCGATGGAGGTGGTGGGCCAGCACGGTTCGCTGACCAAAGCCGAACGCGAAGTTCCGCTCCTGTGCTTTAAGGCTGAAGGCAAGGTCCGTGGACGCTGACGCGTCATTCCCGCTTGGTGCCGAAGACGATTTCATCCCAGCTGGGGACGGTTGAGCGCTTGGGCTTAGCCGGCTGCCGCTCAGGCAGTTCTGCACCGTTGTTATGGTGCTGGCCGGACCCGGCTTCGTCGGGACTGGCAGCGTAGGCTGCCCGGCGGGGGCTTCCGCCGCCCAGCAGCTCGTCCAGCCCCACGCTCGGGGCAGCGTGTCCGGGTTGCGTAGGTCCTTCGGCCGGTACCGCGGGCCCTGCCGGGCAAGGGGAGGACGCCACAATGGTGATTTCCCTGGTTTCGGTGCTGACGCCGTCGTGCAGTTTCAGGTTGTCCTGATCATCATCGTTGCGGTGCGGCGGAATGAGACTCAGGCGGGCGAGCATGGACGGCCGGCCGTCACGCCTGCGAGTCAGGGCCTCCGGCTGGCCAGCCGGCGCCGTGTTGTCTGGACCGGTGCTTTCGATGCCAGCCGGTTCCCGGTTGTCCTCTTCCGTGTCTTCGCCGGCTCCATGCTCCGGCTCAGGCACTACCTCCGACGGACGGGGATGCGCTGCCGGGACGCCGTGGGTCAGCAGCAGCGCCAAAGCATCGTCAGCGTCCTCGTCCACGCCCAGGCGCTGGCCGCGGCGGGAACGGAGCATATCAAGCAGTCCGTCGGATTCCTTGGCCTGGAGAATGGGCTGCGGGCCCGTTGCGTTGCGGGCGGCCGCTTCGGCATCGGTTTCAAAGTCGAAAGGCCGGTCCGAGACCGCCGTCAGCCGGCGGGCCGGAACAGGGCCGTCCAGGGGCTCCAGCTCGCTGAGTTGCTGGGCCCAGCGGTTGGCGTTCTGCAATGACCTGCGGGCGGGGCTGAAGGTCCACAGCGCCGGGGGCTCCTCGCCGATGCCGGCCGTGCCAGCCGTTTTGGCGTTGAACCGGGCCGCCACCGTCCAATTGCCGTCCTGGCGCCGCCACGAATCCCATTCCACCGAGGACGGTTCAATCCCGTGGGCTGATAGCCGGTGGTTGACCATGTCGTGGAGGGTGGCAGGATTCTCACCAAATACGGAGCGGTAGGCGTCATGGCCGGGGGAGGGCGAAGCCACCTCAACCTTGCGCGCCTGTTGGGCCACATAGTCCCGCTCGGCGAGGACAGGGCCCTCATAGCGTTCCACTTTGGCAAGGGGCAGCCCGGAGAGCTCCGCCACGTCCGCTGCGGTGGCGCCGCTGCGGATCCTCGCCTGGATGTCCCGCGGGGACATGGCAATGGGCGCAGCCGCCGATGCTGCTTTCGCCGAAGACCGGCTGGCCGCCCGCAGTGCTTCATCGATCGGCAGCTGGAACATCTCGCCGCCGGCACCGCTCAACAGGAGATGCTCTCCGTCGTCGTGTACGCCTACAAGCCGTAGATCCTGCATACAAATCCTCCACCCTGGCATTACTATCAATCGAAACTCTGCCACTCAAGGGCGCAGTTTTGGGTGAGGAGCAAGGGCGCGCCGCAATATTCCGCGACTTTCGTGCGCCGGGGCAGCAACCTGCGGTGCGTGGCAGGCTCCGGGCTTCCCGCGGCCGACCTCTCCGGCGGGAGCTATTTCCCTGACAGGGCGGCGGTGAGTTCCTCGGGCCGCCGGGACGAGGTCAGCCAGTAGGGCGTCCGGTCTGACGGGTCGGTGATTTCGATCCGCACCACCGGGTCGATCCAGCCCCGGATGCACAGGTAGGCGAGACCATTGAGCCTGGTGCCCCGCTCGGCGGTGGCTTCCTTGCCCCGAAAGGCTCCTGCAGCGCCGATGAAACGGCGTTCGATGGTGGCCCGGCCAACGGTGAGGGCGTCGTCCGTGACCAGGATGGTGGGGGTGGAAATCACCAGCAGGACAGCGATAATCGCGAAGAGCACCCCTGCGGCCGTGTAACCCGCCCCCAAGCTGATCGGGGCGAAGACGAGGATGCCGGCGCCGGAGACGCCCGCCGCGATGATCCAGATCCAGATATTGGGCCACAGCTTCTCCCGGTAGACCGCCGGGGTGCCTGCAGAGGGGGTATTGGGGACGTGGGCAGCGGAACTGGATTCGGGCATGCCATCAGCTTTTCATCTTTGGCCCGGTAATTCACCTTGGCGTCCTCGTCCGGGCCTTTTCAGCCAGGCCTTGGGCCAGTTGGCCGTCAGCGCATCTAGGAGGGAAGTGCGGCTGGGCGTTAGAGTGAGTGATTGTGACTGACGAACTTGCCACTCTTAAGACCGTTCCTGACAGTGCGCCGGGAGGCTCTGCGCCGGAAGCTGCCGTGGCCGCCGGTGCCCCGACCCTGCAAGTCCAGCTGAAAATGCTCGACGCCGGGCTGGAGGCTCCGTCCTACGCCCACCCCGGTGATGCGGGTGCGGACCTCCGTGCCAGGGATGATGTGGTGTTGCAGCCGGGGGAGCGGAAGCTGGTGCCCACGGGTGTCGCCATCGCCCTTCCGGAGGGCTTTGTTGCCCTGATCCATCCCCGTTCAGGGCTTGCCACGAAGCTCGGGCTGACCATCGTCAACGCACCGGGCACCGTGGATGCCGGCTACCGCGGGGAAATTTCGGTCACCTTGTTGAATACTGATTCCCGGGAAGCCATCCAGCTGCGGCGCGGCGATAGAATTGCACAGATGGTGATCCAGCGCGTGGAGTACGCCCAGTTTGTCCCGGTCAACGAATTGAGTGAATCGGTGCGGGGAGCTGGCGGATTCGGATCCACCGGCGGATTCACCCCGCAAAACGCCTGACACCCGCCACACTGTGGCACCCTGGAGCTGGCTGGCGGCGGCAGCGAATATTTGCGGCAGGCCCCAAAGGCCGGCCGGGCACTTTCACAACTAAGGAGACAACCCCATGGTTTTTGGGCTCGGCCGGAAATCCAAGAAAGAACAGGCCGCCGAACCGGATGAATCCCCCGCCTCAGCGGGATCAGAGGATTCTGCCGGGAACAGTTCGGCGGACACCGGTCCACGGGTTAATGGCCCCTTTGATGTTTCCGAGGTCGCCAGCCGCGACGGCTACGTGGATCTCGGTGCGCTTCTGATCGCGCCGAGCGAGGGGCTCCAGCTCCGGCTTGAGGTTGAGGAAGCCACCCAGCGCGTGGTGGCTGTGACCATGGACCTCAACGGCTCCAGCCTGCAGCTGCAGGCTTTTGCTGCCCCCAAGACTGAGGGTCTCTGGGAAGAGATCCGCGAGCAGATCGGGCAGTCCGTGGGAAGCCAGGGCGGCCAGGTCGAAGAGGTCCAGGGTGCCTTCGGAACCGAGCTGGTGGCGAAGCTGCCCGCCGGTGCCCCGGACGGGAGCCAGGGCTACCGGGTAGCCCGCTTCATCGGCGTCGACGGACCGCGGTGGTTCCTGCGCGGCGTCCTGGGCGGGGAAGCCGCGATGGAGCGTGAGGCCGCCGCTCCGCTGGAGGCCCTGTTCCGCCGGATTGTGGTAATCCGCGGCGACAGCCCCATGCCGCCGCGCGACCTGCTGCAATTGCGCCTGCCCAAGGATGCCAGCGTCAATCCGCCGCCTGGCGGCCCCGAGTTCAAGGAGCCCGAGCGCGGCCCCCAGTTCAAGGAGCCCGAGCGCGGCCCGGAAGTTACGCAGATTGGCTGATTCCCGCCAAGGTTCACTGGACCCGTCCCCGTCGGGTGCCGGGATGCCTGTCAGCCGGCTCCCGGAAAAGGGCCGTGTGGTGTGCCACGGGTACATTGAATCGGTAACCTACATGCCCGCAGACCAGAGCCCGGCGTTCACAGCCACTCTCACGGACGCTGACGTTCCGAGTTCCGGCTCCGGGCCGGTACATGGCAGTGGCGGGCGCCTGCGCGTGGTCTGGCTGGGACGGCGCCGGGTGCAGGGTATCGACGCCGGGACGGAAGTCCGCGTCGAGGGCATGGTGACGCAAAGCCACGGACTGCCCACCATCTTCAATCCGCGCTACGAAATACTTTCCTCCCAGGAGCACGAATGACCCCGTCCCAGTTGCCGGAGCCGCCCTCCGGACCAGGCCCCTTCCCTCCTGAGCCGTCCCGCACCCAGCCACCCCGCCCCGAGGCGTCCGGCATGGAACCGTCCCGCCCCAAACCGTACGGGACAGAACAGTCACGCGATGAGGCGTCCGGAACAGATCCGTCCCCCATGGCGGGCCTCGCGGCGGACTACGCCGCTAAAGCAGGCCTCCACCGCACCCACGACGGCCGCATCGATGTCCTCAAGACCGCCGGTGGAGTCCAGGGCATAGCGGAGAGCATCGTGCCGGGCCTGGTGTTCCTGGTGGCGTTCACCATCACCCGTGACCTGACACCGGCGCTGGTGGCTGCGCTGGTTTCGGCCGCAGTCTTTTCCGTGCTGCGTCTTGTCCAGCGCCGCCCGCTGACCCAGGCGCTGGCCGGCATTGTGGGAGTAGGCATTTCGGCCTGGTTCGCCAACACCACCGGAAAGGTGGAGGACTTTTATCTGCCCGGCTTTTTCACCAACGCCGCCTACATTCTGGCCATGGTCATTTCCATCGCGATCAAGTGGCCAGTGGCCGGCCTGCTGTTCGGCTTCATCCGCAACGAAGGCCTTGACTGGCGCAAGAACCCCGTCAGGCTCAAGGCCTACCGCCTGGGCACGTGGATCATCGTGGCGGTCCTGGTGCTTCGGCTGGTGGTCCAGGTTCCCCTGTACCTGATGGGGGAGGACGGCCTGGCCGCCCTCGCCACCACACGGCTGATCATGGCGGCGCCGCTGTACATCCTCGGCGTCTGGATTGCGTGGCTGGTCACCCGGCCGGCGCCGGCCGGCGCCGATTATCAGCCGCCGAAGCCGTCGTCCTCCGGGGCCTGAACCTCGGCGGCCTGGGCGCCTTCCGGGTCCCCGGAATCATCCGCAGCCTGGGCTGATTCCGGGGACAACAGTGCTCGCAGCTCATCCTCGGCGGCGATGGTGGTGACAAAAAACAGTTCGTCGCCGCCGTCGATCACGTCGTCGCGGCTCGGCGTGATGGGCGCATGGTCCCGGAGGATAGCCACCAGCGTGGAGTCCTCGGGCCACCGGATGTCGCCCACCGTCAGGCCAATGACATGGGAATCGTGCGGCACCGTGAACTCCACCAGCGCGGAAACACCAGTCTGAAGCGTCAGCAGCCTGACCAGGTCACCGATTTCCACTGCCTCTTCGACCAGCGCGGTCATCAGCTGGGGGGTGTTGACGGCTACGTCCACGCCCCAGGAATCGTTGAACATCCAGTCGTTCTTGGGGTTGTTGACCCGGCCCACCGTGCGGCCCACGCCGAATTCAGTCTTGGCCAGGAGTGAGACCACCAGGTTCACCTTGTCATCCCCGGTGGCTGAAACCACGACGTCGGCGTCCACCAACTTTGCGCCCTGCAGGGTGCTGAGCTCGCAGGCGTCGCCCACGAGCCAGTGCGCGCCGCGCAGCCCGCTGCGTCCAATGACCTCAGGCTTGAGGTCGATCAGCAGGATGTCGTGTTTGTGCGCCAGCAGTTCCCTGGCGATCGATGATCCAACGCTGCCCGCGCCGACGATAACAACTTTCACTACAACTCCTTAGCGGGTGCTTTGGCCAGGATCTGGGCGACCTGGGAACTGCGGTCCACCGGCAGCATGGCGTGCACGGTATCGCCGTCCTGGTACAAGGTGCCGGATTCGGGCAGTGTGCCCTCGCCGAACCGGGTCAGGTATGCCACCCGGACGTCGGCGGCTTTTTCGATCTCACTGATCCGATGGCCGATCCACCCGGCGTCGAGATCCACTTCCGCGAGCACCAGCCGGCCGGAGGGTTCGCGGAAGTCGCCTGCGAGGTGCTGCTCCGGAAGAATGCGGCGCAACACCTGGTCCGCGCTCCAGCGGACGGCCGCAACTGTGGGGATTCCGAGCCGCTGGTAGATTTCGGCCCGGCCGGGGTCGTAGATCCTGGCCACGACGTGGGGGACATGGAAGGTCTCGCGTGCGACGCGGGTGGCCAGGATGTTGGAGTTGTCGCCGCTCGATACGGCGGCGAACGCGTAGGCGTCGGCCACTCCGGCCTGCTGCAGGGTGTCCCGGTCAAAGCCCACCCCGGTGACTTTGCGTCCGGTGAAGCCCTGCCGAAGCCGGCGGAATGCGCGGTCGTCCTGGTCAATGATGGCGACGGAATGACCGGCGTCCTCCAGCGTGTGCGCGAGAGTAGCCCCTACCCGGCCACATCCCATAATCACGAAATGCGCCACCGTATCTCCTTAACTTCCGTAGCTTGTTGCTGCTGCTAGAACTCTACCGGCACCGCGCGTGCAGAGGCCGCCCGGGCGCCGTCATGACATGGGCAGGGAATAAGACTAGCTTTGTGGAGTGCTGACAATACTCAATGCCGTGAAACGGGTGCTGGTGGGCAGGCCCTTCAGGAATGACAGGCTCGCCCACACCTTGCTGCCCAAACGCATTGCACTCCCGATTTTCGCCTCCGACGCCTTGTCGTCCGTGGCGTATGCTCCCGACGAAATCCTCCTGACACTGGCATTGGCCGGAGTCAGTGCCGTGGCCTTTTCGCCGTGGGTGGGGCTGGCAGTTATGGTGGTCCTGCTGACCGTCGTCGCGTCCTACCGGCAGAACGTGCACGCGTACCCCTCCGGCGGCGGGGATTATGAGATCGCCAACGAAAACATGGGCAGGTTTGCCGGGCTGACGGTGGCATCGGCGCTCCTGGTGGACTACGTCCTGACAGTTGCGGTCTCGATGTCTTCGGCGGCCGCCTACCTCACCACTGCAGTGCCCTCCCTGCACGGACAACAGGCGCTCATCGCCACGATCGGCGTCGTTATCCTCGCGCTGGTCAACCTGCGCGGAATCAAGGAAGCAGGGAGCGTTTTCGCCGTCCCCACCTATATTTTTATGGCCTCGATCCTGGGCATGACTGTGGTGGGCATCTTCCAGGTCGCCACCGGCCAGTTGGGTGAGGCGCCCTCGGCGGCCTTCGAGATTGTGCCGGCTCCCGGTTTCGACGAAGGGTTGGTAGGACTTGCCGGCGCCTTCCTGTTGCTGCGGGCGTTCTCCTCCGGCGCTGCTGCCCTGACCGGTGTCGAAGCCATCAGCAACGGGGTGCCCAACTTCAAGGTTCCCAAGAGCAAAAACGCGGCCACCACCCTGCTGCTGCTCGGCACCATCGGTGCAGCGATGCTGGCCGGCATCATGTTCCTGGCCAACGCCACGAAGGTCCACATCGTGCTCGATCCGGCGCGGGAGTTCCTCCTGGACGGGCAGCCGCTGCCCGAAGACTACGTCCAGAATCCGGCCATCAGCCAGATCGCCCAGACCATCTTCGGGCCCGGGTCCATCGCCTTCTACATCGTGGTGGCGGCTACCGGCGTGATCCTGGTGTTCGCCTCGAACACCGCCTTTAACGGCTTTCCGGTCCTGGGCTCCATCCTCGCCCAGGACGGCTACCTTCCCCGTCAGTTGCGGACCAGGGGAGACCGCCTGGCGTTCAGCAACGGTGTCCTGGCCCTGGCTGCCGGAGCTCTGGTGCTGATCATTTCCTTCAACGCCGATGTCACCAAGCTGATCCAGCTTTATATCGTGGGTGTCTTTATTTCATTCACCGCGAGCCAGCTGGGCATGATCAGGCACTGGGGGAGGCATCTTAAGCTCGCCAAGGACAAGACCATCCGGCGCCGGATGATGAAGTCCCGCACCATCAACAGCATCGGCTTCGGCATGACGGCCTTGGTGCTGGTGATCGTCCTGATCACCAAGTTCGAACAGGGCGCCTGGATCGCGCTGCTGGCCATGTTCATCCTGTTCCTGATTATGTGGAGCATCCGGGCGCACTACGATAACGTTGCCAAGGAGTTGGCGGTGGATGAGGATTCCTCCCCTCGCGCCCTGCCCTCTCGCGTGCACGCCGTCCTGCTCGTCTCGCATGTGCGCAAACCTGTGCTGCGTGCCTTGGCCTACGCACGGGCGTCGCGGCCGTCACGGCTGGACGCCATCACTGTGGACATCAACGCCGAGGAAACCGCGCACACGGTGGCGGATTGGGAGAAGCTGGAAATCCCCGTGCCGCTGACTGTACTCGCCAGTCCGTACCGGGAAACCATCACGCCCATCATGGAATACGTGAAGAACATGCGGCGCGATTCCCCCCGCGACCTGATTGTGGTCTACATACCGGAATACGTGGTGGGGAAGTGGTGGGAACAGCTGGTTCACAACCAGACTGCACTGCGCATCAAGACCCGGCTGCACTTCGAACCTGGCGTGATGGTGGCCAGCGTCCCGTGGCAGCTTAAATCATCCGAAGAAGCAAAGAACCTGCAGGATACCCAATGAGCACCCAGTCCCAGTCCCCTTCCACTGCCGCTCCCGCACAAGAGGCCGTCGAGCTGGTGCTCGACGTTGGCCCGGTGGCCCACGGCGGCCACTGCGTGGCCCGCCACGAGGGCAGGGTGATCTTTGTCCGGCACGGCATTCCCGGCGAAAAGATACGTGCCCGCCTGACCGAGGCGGGGGAGTCAGCAAAATTCTGGCGCGCCGATGTGGTGGAGGTGCTGGCCGCTTCCCCGGACCGCGTAGGCCACTTCTGGCACGCGGCGGACGCCCTCCGTTCCTGGCAGCACGGGCACCCGCCGGTGGGCGGCGCCGAATTCGGCCATATCGCGCTGGCCCGCCAGCGCGGACTTAAATCGGCGGTCCTGGCCGAACAGCTTAAGCGGCTCGCCGGCGTCGAACGTTTGCCCGATGGCCAGGACGCCGGAAACCTGGTGGAGGCCGTTGAGGGGAGCGGTGCGGGCGCGGAGGCAGGGTCAGGGACGGACGCAACGTACGACGCCGGCACCGGCCTGGGGTGGCGGACCCGCGTCAGTTTTTCGGTCACCACCGCTGGGAAACTGGGCATGCACGCCCACCGTTCGGACCACATCATTCCTGTCCGGGAGATGCCCCTGGCAGCCGCCGGTATCAACCAGCTGCGCTTGTGGGACCTGGATTTCCAAGGCATCGAGCGCGTTGAGGTGGCCGCGCCGTCAAACGGCTCGCGCCCCCTGGTGCTGCTCGCCCCCGCTCCCGGCACCAGCCCCAAGCGGCTCAATGCCGTGGCGTCCCAGCTTCCGGACCATGTCTCTGTGGCCGCCTTCGACCCCCTCACCGAAGAAGTCCGGCAATTGCGGGGCCGCACATGGGTCCAGGAGTCAGCGGCCGGCCACGACTACCGGGTGACCGGTGCTGGTTTCTGGCAGATCCACCGCGACGCGCCCGGGACACTTGTGGGTGCCGTCACAGAATTCCTCCAGAACGGCGGCTTCCTCGCGCCGGGCTCCGTGGTGGCCGACCTGTACGCGGGAGCCGGGCTGTTCACGGCACCGCTGGCGGACGCGGTGGGCCAGACCGGGTCTGTGCTCTCCGTGGAGGGTGCTCCGGGAACCAGTCGGGACGCCCGCAAAAACCTGCACGAAGCGCCGCAGGTGGAAATTGTGCAGGGACGGGTGGAGCGCATTCTCCGCCAGAAACAGCGGAATTTCGACGCCATTGTGCTGGATCCGCCCCGGGCGGGGGCCGGCAAGGCCGTGGTCAGCCAGCTGATAGCTGCGGGGCCCCGGGCGGTGGCCTACATTTCCTGTGATCCGGCATCATTTGCACGCGATGTGGGGTACTTCCAGCAGGCGGGGTGGTCCTTGGCCGGGCTTCGCGGCTTTGACCTGTATCCGCACACGCACCACTTGGAGACGGTCGCGTTGCTGACGCCTCACCAGTGACAGCACGCCTGAGTGGACTACGATGGCGGTAGTAATCCCGCGTCGCGCCTGGTATTCCCATGGCTGGCCCCTGAATTCTGGCGGCCTGCGCTGATTAGGCCTGCCTAACTAGCAAGCGGTGTACCGCACGACAAAGATGAAACTGTTGCGAGAGGAGTCCTGCGATGAGCATTGTGGACAGCTTCGGTTCAAAAGGCAAACTTAATGTAGCCGGAACCGAATACGAAATTTTCCGGTTGAACTCCGTTGAAGGTGCAGAAAACCTTCCGTTCAGCCTCAAGGTATTGCTTGAAAACCTGTTGAGGACCGAGGACGGCGCGAACATCACTGCCGATCACGTGCGCGCCTTGGCGGGCTGGGATCCTAATGCCCAGCCCGATACAGAAATCCAGTTCACGCCTGCCCGCGTGATCATGCAGGACTTCACCGGCGTCCCGTGCGTGGTGGACCTGGCGACAATGCGTGAAGCCGTCAAGGAACTGGGCGGCGATCCCAAGCGGGTCAACCCCCTGGCCCCCGCGGAAATGGTCATTGACCACTCCGTGCAGATTGACGTTTTCGGTAACTCCGGCGCACTGGAGCGCAACATGGAGATCGAATACCAGCGGAACGGTGAGCGTTACCAGTTCCTGCGCTGGGGCCAGACGGCCTTTGATGACTTCAAGGTTGTTCCGCCGGGAACCGGCATTGTGCACCAGGTCAACATCGAATACCTGGCGCGCACGGTCATGACCCGCGAAATCGACGGCGTTGTCCGGGCCTACCCCGACACCTGCGTTGGTACCGACTCGCACACCACCATGGTCAATGGCCTGGGTGTCCTGGGCTGGGGCGTGGGTGGCATCGAAGCCGAAGCGGCCATGCTGGGACAGCCTGTCTCGATGCTCATCCCGCGTGTTGTTGGCTTCAAGCTGACCGGGTCCATCCCGGCCGGCGCCACCGCCACCGACGTTGTGCTGACCATCACCGAGCAGCTGCGCAAGCACGGTGTTGTTGGTAAGTTCGTGGAATTCTACGGCGAGGGCGTTGCCGCGGTGCCGCTCGCGAACCGTGCCACCATCGGCAACATGAGCCCGGAATTCGGTTCCACCGCCGCAATGTTCCCGATCGACGACGTCACATTGGATTACCTGCGGCTCACCGGCCGTTCGGACGAGAATGTGGCACTCGTGGAGTCCTACGCGAAGGAACAGGGCCTCTGGCACGATCCGTCGCATGAGATCAAGTTCTCCGAGTACCTCGAACTGGACCTGTCCACGGTTGTTCCGTCCATCTCCGGCCCGAAGCGTCCGCAGGACCGCATCGAGCTAACGGATGCCAAGGAGCAGTTCCGCAAGGACATCCACAACTACGTCGCCATCGAAGACGGCAGCGTGGACGAGTCCCTGGACGAATCGTTCCCGGCCTCGGACGCACCGTCCTTCACGCACGCCGACTCGCACACCACCGAGACCAGCCGTGTTGTGTCCGCCGCGAACGGCGCCGACGGGCGTCCGAGCAGCCCGGTGCACATCAAGACTGAAGATGGCCGCGAGTTCGAACTGGACCACGGAGCGGTCTCCATCGCTTCGATCACGTCCTGCACCAACACGTCCAACCCGTCGGTGATGCTGGCAGCCGCGCTGCTGGCCCGCAACGCCGTCGACAAGGGCCTGGTGTCGAAGCCGTGGGTCAAGACCTCCGTGGCCCCCGGTTCCAAGGTAGTCACCGACTACTACGAGAAGTCAGGCCTGACGCCGTACCTGGAGAAGCTCGGCTTCTACATCGTGGGCTACGGCTGCGCCACCTGCATTGGCAACTCCGGCCCGCTGGACGCCGAAATCTCGGAAGCCATCCAGGCCAACGACCTTTCCGTCACCGCGGTGCTCTCCGGTAACCGCAACTTCGAAGGCCGGATCAACCCGGACGTGAAGATGAACTACCTGGCCTCCCCGCCGCTTGTCATCGCTTACGCCCTGGCCGGGTCCATGGACTTCGACTTCGACACCGATTCCCTGGGCAAGGACGAAGCCGGCAATGACGTTTTCCTGAAGGACATCTGGCCCAACCCGGTCGAGGTCCAGCAGGTCATCGATTCCTCGATCGACAAGGACATGTTCGCCCGCGGCTACGAGGGTGTTTTTGACGGCGACGCACGCTGGAAGGCGCTCGACACGCCGGCCGGCGACACCTTCGCCTGGGATCCGAACTCCACGTACGTGCGGAAGCCCCCGTACTTCGACGGCATTAAAGCACAGCCGGAGCCCGTCCAGGACATCACCGGCGCACGCGTGCTGCTGAAGCTGGGCGACTCGGTCACCACCGACCACATCTCCCCGGCCGGTTCCTTCAAGTCGGACACCCCCGCCGGCCAGTACCTCCTGGCCAACGGTGTGGAGCGCAAGGACTTCAACTCCTATGGCTCACGCCGTGGCAACCACGAAGTCATGATCCGCGGCACGTTCGCGAACATCCGCATCAAGAACCAGCTGCTCGACGGCGTCGAGGGTGGCTTCACCCGCGATTTCAGCCAGGCAGACGGTCCGCAGGCGAACGTCTACGACGCCGCTCAGAACTACCAGGCAGCCGGCACCCCGCTGGTAGTCCTGGCGGGCAAGGAATACGGCTCCGGATCCTCCCGCGACTGGGCTGCGAAGGGTACGGCGCTCCTGGGCGTCAAGGCCGTCGTCGCCGAAAGCTACGAGCGCATCCACCGCTCCAACCTGATCGGCATGGGCGTCCTGCCCCTGCAGTTCCCGGCTGGAGAATCTGCCGCCACCCTGGGCCTGACCGGCACGGAATCCTTCTCGGTTGAGGGCGTCACCGCCCTGAACGAAGGCACCACGCCCAAGACCCTCAAGGTCACGGCCACAGCAGAAGACGGCTCCGCCAAGTCCTTCGATGCAGTACTCCGCATCGATACCCCGGGCGAGGCCGACTACTACCGCAACGGCGGCATCCTGCAGTACGTCCTGCGCCAGATCTCCGCAAACTAGCCGGTAACTGAACCCACGCAGCAGCCTTTTGAAGCCCCGGCCGGTCACCGACCAGCCGGGGCTTCGGCTTTGCATTTCAACCAAGGCGTTAGAGTTATTAGGCACGTCTACCACCCGAAGGAGGGGTCATTGGGAATCTTGGACACCATCCGGAATCCGCAGGACCTGAACGGACTGTCCCAGGGGCAGCTCGAAGAACTGGCTGATGAGGTCAGGAGTTTCCTGATCACCAATGTCTCCCAGACGGGTGGACACCTGGGTCCCAACCTCGGTGTTGTGGAACTGACGCTGGCCCTGCACCGCATCTTCGATTCGCCGCGGGACAGTATCGTGTTCGACACGGGCCACCAGTCCTACGTGCACAAACTCCTGACCGGTCGCCAGGACTTCCGCACCCTGCGCCAGCAGGGCGGGATGTCCGGCTACCCGTCCCGCGCCGAGTCAGAGCACGACATCGTGGAAAGCTCGCATGCGTCTTCCTCCCTGTCCTGGGCGGACGGTATTTCCCGCGCCAGGCAGCTGACCGGGGAAGGTGACCGCTACGTGGTTGCCGTCGTCGGTGACGGTGCCCTGACCGGCGGCATGGCCTGGGAAGCCATCAACAACATTGCGGCGGACAAACGCCGCCGCGTAGTGATTGTTGTTAATGACAACGGCCGCTCATATGCGCCCACGGTCGGCGGCTTCGCGGACTATCTGGCCTCGCTTCGCCCCACTATCGACTCCTTTCGCGCTGCTCCGGCCTATGAGGGCACGCTGGACTGGTGGAAGAAAAAACTCCAGAGTGGCGGCCCGATGGGCCAGTTCACTTACAAGAGTCTGCATGCCATGAAAAAAGGCATCAAGGACTGGTGGGCTCCACAGGGGATGTTCGAGGGCCTCGGCATGAAGTACATCGGCCCCGTGGACGGCCACAACCTCCAGGCCATGGAGCACGCCCTCTCCACCGCCCGGACCTATGCAGGGCCCGTGATTGTCCATGCCATGACCGAAAAGGGCCATGGCTACGCTCCGGCCCGGGCGCATGAGGCCGATCAGTTCCATGCCGTAGGCATTATCGACCCCGAAACCGGAGAACCCACCGGAGCCTCCGGTGCACAGTCCTGGACGTCTGTCTTTGCCGACGAGATCTCGGTCATCTCCGATGAGCGCGCTGACATTGTGGGCATCACGGGGGCCATGCTGATCCCCGTGGGCCTGCACAAGTTCGCCGCCAAGCACCCGGACCGCGTGATCGACGTCGGCATTGCCGAACAGCACGCACTCACCTCCGCAGCGGGCATGGCTTTCGGTGGCCTCCACCCCGTCGTGGCCCTGTATGCCACCTTCCTGAACCGTGCGTTCGACCAGCTCCTGATGGACGTCGCCCTGCATAAGGCCGGCGTCACCATCGTGTTGGACCGGGCCGGCGTGACCGGGCCGGACGGCGCCAGCCACCACGGCATGTGGGACATGGCCATGGTCCAGATTGTGCCCGGACTGCACCTTGCCGCGCCACGGGACGCCTCCCGGTTGCGGGAGGAACTCCGCGAAGCTGTGGCCATCAACGACGCCCCCACAGTGGTGCGTTTCTCCAAGGGCTCGGTGGGCGCCGAAGTGGAAGCCCTCGAACGGTTGAGCGACGGTGTCGACGTGCTGGCCCGCCGCCCCGCAGGTTCCAGCGAAAACGATGTCCTGATAGTCAGCGTCGGCGCAATGTCCGAACTCGCCTTGGACGTCTCCAACCGGCTCGGCGCCCAGGGCATCAGCACCACCGTGGTGGATCCGCGCTGGGTATTGCCCGTGCGCCGTTCCATCATTGCGCTGGCCTCCCACCACCGGCTGGTCATTTGCATCGAGGATGGCGTCAGGGCCGGCGGCGTAGGGTCACGCATCCGGCAGGAGATGCGCGCGGCCGGGGTGGACACCGCCTTAAACGAGGTGGGGCTTCCTGCTGAATTCCTGGATCACGGTACCCGGAGCCAGGTCATGGAACGCGTGGGACTGACAGCACAGCAGGTCACGCACGACGTCGTCGCCCAGGTTTTGGGCACAAAGGTCCCGTTTGCGCGGCCCCTGCCCGGCCAGGAGCACCCCACCACCGGCAGTCTTCCGATTCTGTGAGGGAAGAAGACGCACTGAAGTATCCGGGCGCAGCAGCGGAAAGAGGACCGGCGACGCATACCAGCACCACGCGGGTTCCAGCCGACCTGCAGCCCGGCCAGCTGGTGGTGGCGCGCAACAGGAAATGGAACGGCAAAGCCCACTGGGTGGTTCCGGGGCGCTACCTGGGGGAGGACCGGCACGGCTGGTGGATCTTCCAAGGGACGAACGAGTTCTGCTCCCGGCCCGGTGCGGCGTTCTACACCCAGTCCGATGCCGTGCTGCTGGTACCGCGTTCCGGAGACTGGGTTGCAACGTTCTACGATTCGGCCCACCCCAGCGGGGTCCGGGTCTACGTCGACCTGGCAGTTGCCCATGAGTGGACGGAGATCCGGGCGGCCGTCACCGAGTTCCATGTCATCGACATGGACCTGGACGTCATCCGGATGGCGGGGCGTGGCGTCTTCATTGACGACCAGGACGAGTTCGCCGAGCACCGGATCGCCATGAACTACCCGGACCGGCTGGTGGACGATATCCAGGCGGCCGCGGACGAGCTATATCAGGCCGTCAAGGCACAGCACGCACCGTTCGACGGCACCCACGTCGAATGGTTCACGAAGGGACGGGCATGAGCGGAATTATCAGGGTCTACAAACGGGACGACGAGGGAGCGCTGCACTTCCGCGAAGGCTGGTTTGACGAGGACTACAGCCAGTTTGTGATGAACTACGGTGTGGTGGGCCACCAGAGCAAGACCGAAGAGACAGACGTTGCGGACGCCGCTGCCGCGGAGGGACTGATGGACGCCTTTGCGGTCCAGTGTGGCGAGGACGGCTACGCCGAGATCCCTGAGGAAGAACAGTTCTGGGTGGTTGCCCAGTTCGCCCTCAAGACCAAGGACGGCACCGAGAGGGACCGCTACCTTGAGGAGAAAGCCAAGGACGCCCTCATCAGCCATCTGGCCTGGCGTGGACTGGGTACCGTTGAACGCTCCGAGTTCAGCGACTACAAGCTGAACATCTTCTGCCTCTGCCCTGAGGTGAACAAGGCTGTCAGCGCCATCAAGATCTGCAGCCGTGGTGAGGACCTGGACTTCACCAAGCTGAGCATCGGCGCCGCACCCTGCAAGGAACCGGCCAACTTCAAACTCAAGCACTCGGCGAAACCCGCCAACAGCTTCAGCGTTTAGGGGATCTCCGTGACTGAATACCGCCGCCTGGGAAAGTCCGGGCTGACCGTCTCCGTGGTGGGGCTCGGCTGCAACAACCTGGGCCGCGCCCAAACGGTGACCGAGTCACAGGAGGGGACGGACGCCGTCGTGCATGCCGCCCTCGACGCCGGGGTGACGCTCTTCGACGTTGCCGACAACTACGGGCGCGAGCCCGGACTCAGCGAAACGATGCTGGGTAAGGCCCTGGCCGGCCGGCGCGATGAGGCCGTGGTGGCCACCAAGTTCGGGATGAACATGCGCGGAGCCAACGGACCAGACTACGGTGCCAGGGGCTCCCGGCGCTACATCATCCGCGCCGCCGAAGCCTCACTGCGCCGCCTCGGTACTGACTGGATCGACCTTTACCAGTTCCATACTCCGGACCCGCTGACCCCCATCGAGGAAACCCTGTCCGCCCTCGATGACCTCGTCACCAGCGGCAAGGTGCGCTACATCGGGCACTCAAACCGCGCCGGCTGGCAGATCGCCGAGGCCGAATTTGTGGCCCGCGCAGCCGGCGGGGCGCGCTTTATCTCCACCCAGAACCACTACAACCTCCTGGATCGGCGGGCCGAACTGGAAGTCACTCCGGTGGCGGAAGCCTACGGCTTGGGCGTCCTGCCGTATTTCCCGCTGGCCAACGGGCTGCTCACCGGAAAATACGCGCCGGACAAGGCGCCGGAAGGTTCCCGGCTCAGCCATACCCGAACCCACATGGTGCACGACGCCGACTGGGGCCAGCTCCAGCGGTTCAGCGACTTCGCCGCGGAACGCCGGCTGACCGAGATTCAGGTGGCCTTCTCCTGGCTCGCGGCGCAGCCTGCCGTCAGCAGCGTGATCGCGGGGGCCACCAGGCCCGAACAGATCCGCCAGAACGCCGAGGCCGTGGCATGGGTGCCTACGCCGGCGGAGCTTGAGGAACTGGACGGGATCTTTCCCAAGGTCCCCAAAGTGGCACTCTTCTAGGGATCCCACCGATGACCAGGCTCCTGCTGGACGTTGACACCGGGATCGACGACGCCCTGGCGCTGGCCTACCTGGCCTCGCTGCCCGACGTGGAGTTTGTGGCCGTCACGGCGTCGGCCGGGAACGTGGATGCGCACCAGGTGGCACGCAACACGCTGGCCATGTTGGAACTGTGCGGCCGCACCGGGGTTGAGGTCGTGGTCGGCGCGGAAGGTCCACTCACCATTCCGCTGGTGACAACACCGGAGACACATGGCCCCCAGGGGCTTGGGTATGCGGTCCTGCCGCGGCCGTCCGGGACGGTGTCGCCGCGGCACGCGGCCGATTTATGGGTGGAGGCGGCCCGGGCCAGTCCGGGGGAACTGACGGCCCTGATTACGGCACCGCTGACGAATTTCGCGCTGGCCATCCGGCGTGAACCGCGGCTGCCCGAACTGCTGGGCAAGGTGGTGATCATGGGCGGCAGCTTTTACCACCAGGGGAACACCACGCCTACAGCCGAATGGAATACGCACGTTGATCCGCAGGCGGCCAAGGAAGTTTATGCGGCCTACCGCGGCTTGCCGGTGGACCGGCTGCCCATTGTCTGTTCACTGGACACCACTGAGCGGATCGAGCTGCGGCCCGAGCATGTGTGGCGGCTTGCGGAAGCTGCCGGCTGCGGCGAGCCGGAATTGGTGCTGCCAAAGCAGCCTGAAGGGCTCAGGAGCACTGCGGACAGTCCGCTGGTACGGCACCTGTCCGATGCCCTGCGCTTCTACTTTGAGTTTCACCGGCTCCATGGCCAGGGCTACCTGGCGCACGTCCACGACTACTTCGCCGCCGGTGTGGCGGCCGGGACCCTCGACTATGCAACCCGCCTGGCCACCGTGGATGTCGAGGTTGAATCGGCGCTGTTGATGGGGACCACCGTGGCCGACTACAGGAACCTGTGGAAGCATCCGCCCAACGCCCGGATCGTCTCGGACAACAACCCGCCGCAGGCCTTCGACGAACTGGTGTCCTCCCTCGGGCGCCTGGCCCGCAGGGTCGGCTGAGACCGGGCCCTTCCCGGTAGAATGATGGGCGGGACCGGGCCGGCGCAGACGCCCCCGGCTGCCGCCGAGGTGACATAGGCGGCGTTCCGCAACGCCCGGGGCCATCCGGGCGCCACAGCCCGCATCCTTCGAAGGAACGCCATGTCATCGCACCCCCTCACACTGCCGCCGCACACGCCGGCCACTGCCCGGAACCGTCGCCTGCTCGAAATCCTCGGTGCCGTGGCCATTGCCGGCACCTATATCTATCTGGTGCTGAACCAGCCCGCGGACATCACCGGCGGCCCGGGCAGCGCCTCAGCCCTGATCGCCCTGTCCGGCTTCCTCGTGGGCGCGGCGCTGCTGATCATCGGCGTCCTGCCCACGCTGCCCGTCTCCACGCTGGTTCTGATTCCGGTGGCCCTGGTGCTGAACATTGTCCTGGGCCAGTTCGTGGGCAGCACCTTGGTGCCGTTCTACCTCGACGCCATCGGCACCGTCCTGATTGCCGTTCTGGCCGGACCTGCCGCAGGTGCTGCCACGGGCGCCCTCAGCAGCATTGTCTGGTCATTCTTCAACCCGACAGTCCTGCCCTTCGCCGCCGGTGCCGCCCTGATCGGCTGCCTGGCCGGCCTCGCCGCCCGCTACGGCCTGTTCCGTCGCTTCTACCTGGCGCCGGTGGCCGGCTTCCTGACCGGCATCATCGGCGGTGTGGTCTCCGCCCCCGTGGCCGCGTTCGTCTTCGGCGGCACCTCAGGGCTGGCCACCGGCGCCATCGTCAGCGCTTTCCGCTCCATGGGCGACACGCTCCTGGCCGCGATCACCAAGCAGGCCCTGATCTCGGACCCCATGGACAAGGCCATCGTCTTTACGCTCGTAGCCGTCCTGGTGTACGCCCTGCCACGCCGTACCCTCCTGCAGTTCCCTTTTGTCCGGGGGCGCCGCGTGCTCGCCGGCAAATCCATCGACCAGCTCGCCGGCAAATCCATCGACCAGCCCGCCGGCAATTCCACCGACCAGCCCGTCGTCCGGGATTCCTGACCCACGCCCTGATGCGCCTCCACCCTCTGACATCGCTCGCGGCCGCTGGCAGCACCGCAATCATCACGACGGCGGCCGCAAGCTGGCCGTTGTCCCTCGCCGTGATCGCCGCGGCCGCGGTTCTGTCAGTCGCCGGGGGAGCCGCGCGCCGGATGCTGCCGGCGGCGGCGGTCATCCTTATTCCATTGGTTTTGTCGCTGCTTGCCCTGCACGGACTGTTCTTTCCTGAGGGCACCACGGTCCTGGCGCAGTGGGGACCGGCCCGCGTCACCGTCGAAGGACTGCAGTTTGCCCTCCAACGGGCTGCGCAGATTTCCGCAGCAGTGCTGGTGCTGCTGCTCTGTTCGTTCACCATGAGCGTCCCGGACCTGGTGGCTTCCCTGTCCACTCGCGGCGTCCACGCGCGGTTCGCGTTTGTGGTCGCCTCCACCCTGACACTGTTGCCGGCCATCAGCTCGCGGCTGGCCCGGATCCGGCAAGCCCAGGAAGCGCGAGGCCTGGTGATCAGGCCTGGAATTGTCGGGCGTGCGGGCGCGTTCCGGTGGCAGGCGGTTCCCTTGGTGCTGGCCCTCGTGGAAGAGGCCGGCTCACGCGCGGCGGCCTTGCAGGCCCGCGGTTTTGGCAGTGCCGGGCCGCACACCAGTTACCGGGAAGTGCCGGATCCTCCGGCACAGCGGTGGGTGCGCCTGGTCCTGCTGCTCGCGGCGGTGGCGGCCATCGCCGCGCGGCTCTTGCAGCCGACGGCGGGTGCTTAGCTGTGGCGCATACCTCACCGCCGGCACTGGCAGCGGGGATCGAAGAATTTGTCTTCACCGGGGAGCAGGTACCGGTCCTGACGGGCATTGAGCTGTCCTTCGCCGCGGGCACGATGACCGCCGTGCTGGGCGGCTCCGGCAGCGGAAAATCAACGGTAGGACGCCTGCTCGCCGGCTGGCTGCTGCCCGGCAACGGCGGGTCCCTCACCGGATTTCTTGAGCTCGCAGGAACGCGCCTTCGTTTCACCGGGACGGCTGCCGATCACCGTATCGATCCCGGCAGCTGGGGCCGCCAGGTGGGTCTGGTGCCGCAGGATCCTGCGGCCGCCCTGTCCACGGTCCGTGCCACGGTTGCCGAGGAGCTGGCCTTTGGACTCGAAAACGCGGGGATGGACCGCGGGAAGATGGCGGACGCCGTCCTGGGCACAGCAGCACTGACCGGCCTGACCCACTTGTTGGACCAGGACCCAGCCATGCTTTCAGGCGGTCAGCTGCGCCGCCTGGCCATCGGCTGCGCTGTCATTCCGCGCCCGGCAGTTCTTATCATGGACGAGCCCTTCGCCTCCCTTGACGCGGACGGTGCCGCGGACCTCGCAGCGCTGGTGTGGAGCCTGGTCCAGGACGGCACCGCCGTCGTGATCCTGAGCCAGCGGGCCGATGCCTTCCTGCACAACGCCGACACCTGGCTGGTGCTTGCCGGCGGTGCCGTAGCTGCGGGAGGCACCCCGGCCGAAATCGTGGCTGCCGGGGTGCTGGAAAGGGCGGGCGTGGTCTGCCCCGGACCCTACACCGGCATGCCGCCGCTGGGGGCAGACAGCTATCCAGCCGCCGTCGACAGTCCGCCGGCCGTGGAACTTCGAGACATCGCTTTCACGTACCGGCGGACCAAGCGTGGAGGCTGGTTCAGGACAAAGCCGAGTCCGCCGGCTGACCCGGTCCTGCACGGACTCAGCCTGACCGTCAGCGCCGGCGAGATCCTGGCTGTGACAGGGCCCAACGCAGCTGGAAAATCCACGATGCTTCGGCACCTCAACGGCTTGCTGCAACCAACAGCAGGCAGCGTGCTGGTCAAGGGGCGGAACATTGGAGGGCAGCCGGTGGGACGTGTGGCGGCCGACGTCGGGCTCCTTTTCCAGCAGCCCAGGGACCAGCTGTTTGAGCGGACCGTCGAACGGGAAGTCCGCTTCGGACTGGACCGCCGGCGGTCAGGGGCGGACGAGGCGGTGCAGCTAGCCCTCGCCGCCGTTGGCCTGGAGCACCTTGCCGGACGGCATCCTGCGGAGCTGCCCGCGTCCCAGCAGCGCCTGCTTGCGCTTGCCACAGTGCTGGCCCGCCGTCCATCAGTCCTTGCGCTGGATGAACCAACGGTAGCCCTTGACGGCCATGGACTGGCCGTGCTGGACCGGGTGGTCCGCAGCACGACGGCGGAGGGCACCGCCGTCGTGCTGGTCACCCACGACCTGGACTATGCACGGTCTATCGCGCACCGGCTGGTGCGGCTCGACGCCGGCCGGCTGCGGCGGATTTGAGCGGCCAGTAGCCTCACCTTGGAGTTTTTGGTCAGATAACACGGATTTAAAGGCCGTTAGGAGGCGTTATCTGACCAAAAACTCTTCAGGCGGGGGGAGCGGGAGGCGGGGAGGCCGCGGCCGTGCTGGAAGCAACGCCCGGTGCGTGAAAGCGCTGGCCGTTCACCCGCTCCGAGGCGCCAACGCGGTCCAGATACGGCGTGATGCCACCCAGGAACATGGGCCAGCCAGCGCCAAGGATCATGCACAGGTCAATGTCCTCGGGGCCGGCCACCACACCCTCGTCCAGCATGAGGCCGATTTCCTCTGCCAGGGCATCCTGGACCCGGTGCAGGACTTCAGCTCCGGTGGAGGGGGACGTGCCGAAGGACATGAGAGAGAGGGTGGACGCGGGGATTTCCTGGGAGCCCTCAGCGGTGGGGGCCCAGATCGACTTTACGCCGTTGTCGATCAGCTTCTGCAGGTTGGCGGACACCTCAAAGCGGTCGCCGAACGCGGCGTGCAGGGACTCCTGGACGTGCTGGGCCACCGGCAGGCCCACCATGGCACCCAGCGTGAACGGGGTCATCGGCAGGCCCATGGGCCGGAGCGCGTTGTCGGCAATGTCGGCGGGGGTGCCTTCATCAAACGCCGCTGTCACTTCGCCCATAAGGCGCAGCAGGACCCTGTTGACCACAAAGGCGCGCGCATCCTTGACCAGTACGGCCGTCTTCTGCAAGCCCTTGGCCAGCTCAAACGCGGTGGCCAGCACGGCGTCGTCGGTCTTGGGCGCACGGACGATTTCCAGCAGCGGCATGACCGCCACCGGGTTGAAGAAGTGGAACCCGACCAGCCGTTCGGGGTGGGCTAGGTCCTCGGCCATGGCGGTGACGGACAGGGATGAAGTGTTGCTGGCGAGGATGCAGTCCGGCGAGACGATGGCTTCCACTTCGGCGAAGACCTGCTTTTTGACGTTCAGCTCTTCGAAAACGGCCTCAATGACGAAGTCGGCGTCGGCGAAGGCTTCCTTGGATACCGAGCCTGTGACCAGTGCCCTGGTGCGGTTGGCTGCGTCCGGGCTGATCCGCTTCTTTCCAAGGAGCTTGTCCACCTCGGCATGGACGTAACCCACCCCCTTGTCCACGCGGGCCTGGTCGATGTCGGTCATGACCACGGGGACCTTGAGCTGCCGGGCGAACAGCAACGCGAGCTGGCTCGCCATCAGGCCTGCGCCCACCACGCCTACCTTGTTTACCGGCCGTGCGAGCTTCCGGTCCAGGGCGCCCGCCGGCCGCTTGGACCGCTTCTGGACCAGGTCCAGGAAGGCGTAGACCGTGGAGCGGAATTCATCGCTCTGCATCAGCCCGGCAAGGGTCTCGCACTCGAGGGCCGACGACTCGGCCTGGCTCGTAGTGCGGTTAGCCTCCAGGATGTCCAAGACCTTGCCCGGCGCAGGGGACGCGTTGGACGTTTTGGCCTCCACCAGCGCACGCCCTGCTTTGACGGCCGCTGACCAGCGGGCGGCGACGGCGGGGTCGGAAGGGTCGACGGCGTTGGCCCGCTCGGGAGTGACCTCGCCGGTGATGACCTTTGCAGCCCAGAGGAGGGACTGCTCCAGGAAGTCGGCCGGTTCGAACAAGGCATCGGCGATGCCGAGCTCGAAGGCCTGCGGCCCGCTGAGGGTGCGGTTGTTGCTGAGTGGATTTTCGATCATCACCTTGACCGCATTCTCCGGACCGATCAGCCGCGGCAGGATGTAGACCCCGCCCCAGCCGGGCACGAGGCCGAGGAAGGCTTCAGGCAGCGCCAGCGCGCCGGCCCCCGTAGATACGGTGCGGTAGGTGGACTGCAGAGCGATCTCCAGGCCACCGCCCAGGGCAACACCGTTGATGAAGGCGAAACTGGGTACGCCGAGGTTGGCCAACGTGGTGTAAACCTCGTGGCCGAGCTGGGCCATCCACAAACCGTGTTCGCGGTTCTCCAGTGACTTGACTGCGGACAGGTCTGCGCCGGCCACCAGGAAGTAGGGCTTGCCGGTGACGCCGACGCCGACGATCTCACCGCGGGCGGCACGCTCCTTTAGCCCCTCCAGGACGGTGCCCAGTTCAACCAGGGTGTTCGGGCCCAGGGTGGTGGGCTTCGAGTGGTCCAGGCCGTTATCGAGGGTGATCAGTGCAACGACTCCAGGGCTTCGCTGGCTCGGTGCCGCCGGCAGTTCGACGTCCTGGACGTAGGAGTGCGTCACAGTTTCATTCGGAAATAGTTCGGCAAGCTTGGTGAAATCTGCGGCGCTCATGAGGCAGCTCCTTCGGTGGTTGCTTCAGTAGTTGCTTCGTGGGCCTCTGCTGCGACGGCGCCGTTGTAGTCGGCGTGGTGCGGGTTTTCCCAGATGACGGTGGCGCCCATGCCCAGACCGATGCACATGGTGGTGATGCCGTACCGGACGGACGGGTCTTCCTCGAACTGCCGCGCCAGTTGGTTCATCAGCCTGACGCCGGAGGAGGCCAGCGGGTGGCCCACCGCAATGGCGCCGCCGTAGCGATTAACCCGGGGATCGTCGTCGGAAATGCCAAAGTGGTCCAGGAAACTCAACACCTGGACGGCAAAGGCTTCGTTAATCTCGAAAAGCCCGATGTCCTCAATGGCCAGTCCAGCATTCTTCAGGGCCTTTTCGGTGGCGGGAACGGGCCCGATGCCCATGACTTCCGGCTCAACCCCTGCGTAGGCGTAGTTGACCAGGCGCATTTTGATGGACAGGCCCAGCTCCGCGGCGGCCTCGGAGGATGCCAAAACGGCTGCGGTGGCGCCGTCGTTGAGGCCGGCGGCGTTGCCCGCCGTTACGCGGCCGTGGGCGCGGAAAGGAGTGCGCAGGGCGGCGAGGTCCGCCAGCGTGGTGCCTGGGCGGGGCGGCTCGTCAACGCTGTTCAGCGTCCAGCCCTGGCCCGGCTTCAGGGCCGCCACAGAAACGAGGTCAGGTTGGATCTGCTCGCGGGCGTACGCCGCCGCCAGCTTGTCCTGGGAGGCAACAGCGTAGGCGTCCGTGCGTTCCTTGGTGATATCGGGGAAACGGTCATGCAGGTTTTCCGCCGTATTGCCCATGTTCAGGGCGGCCGGATCAACCAGGCGCTCGGCCATAAAGCGCGGGTTCGGATCGGCGCCGGAGCCCATCGGGTGGTTGCCCATGTGCTCCACACCCCCGGCAATCACGACGTCGTACGCGCCGAAACCGATGCCGCTCGCCGTCGTGGTGACTGCGGTCATTGCGCCGGCGCACATCCTGTCTATGGCGAAGCCGGGCACCGTACGGGGGAGCCCGGCCAGAAGGGCGGCCGTGCGGCCGAGCGTCAGGCCCTGATCTCCGGTCTGGGTGGTGGCGGCTACGGCCACTTCGTCGATCCGCGCCGCGGGCAGGGTGGGGTTGCGGCGCAAGAGTTCGCGGATGCACTTCACCATCAGGTCATCGGCACGGGTTCCGGCATAGATGCCTTTCTCGCCGGCCTTCCCGAAGGGGGTACGGACGCCGTCAACAAAAACGACGTCGCGGACAGTGCGCGGTGACCCGCTGCTTCCGTGGTGGCTCACGTTTACTCCTCATCGAGACATTGGCGCCGGCCGGAGGCAAAGGGGCAGCACTCGCCCGGACGGCAGTAGGCACTACGTTACTCATGAGTAACATGCTGCGCAAGGAACTGCACCGAAGTGCAAGGACCCACTACTGCCGGTTCCCCCGAATGGGGGAAGGGGACCACCCTTTCCGGGGAGGAACGGCGGCTCCCCGAACGGGATGTTGGAACCATGACTACAAACCAAAACGAAAGTCCGCGGAAAACTGTTCCCGCGTGCGGGTCGCAATGTCCGCCGCAACCTCCTGGCATCCTGCATCGCCCATCGGCTGGTTGCGAAGGCCCCGCCAAAGCAGCCGCGGCCGTGGTTGCCGTGAGAAGGCAGGGAGGACTGCGTTGGGAGAACTGGACCATGTACTGGGCGTGCTCCGGGCTCCTGTTGATCCCGAAGCGATCGGGGCATCAGCAGGTCCGGGGACTGGGATCCAGTACCGGAAGCCTGTCCCCGCGGCCGGTTCGATCCCCCGCCCGACGACGGACCTGGACCCTCGCCCGCTCACAGAGCTGGAGGAGCTGGTGGACCGGCACCGCTCTGCGGGGTTCCTTGTGGAACTGCAGGTCACCGCTGATACGTCGGCGGTGCCGGTGCTGCTTGCCCGCGAGGCGTATCGCGTCCTCCAGGCCTGGAGCATGGGACCGGGGCGACGTGCGAAGTCGCGGTGCCAGTGTCGGGCGGGCGGGACACTGGAAGGCTGGGAATCCGCCTCAGCAACGAGCTCTCCACGAATCAGGCCAAGCAGCGGGGTCAGGCCAATCAGGGTGGGCCGGGCTGGCCCGCCTGCGGGGGCGAGCGGTGCTGCTGGGCGGCACGTTCCGGGCCGGCGAATTGGATGGTGTGTGGCAATTGAGTTCGGAATTCCCATGGAAAGGACAGAGACATGATCACGCTGCCCACACTGGATGACGAGCCGCTGGTCCGCTCCGGGCTGCGGGCCATTATCGAAGGGGCAGGGGACTTGACGGTTGTGGGGGAGGGCGCCGATGGGGCGGAAGTCCCGGCCTTGGTCGCGCGGCTTCCTCCGGATGTGGTGCTGATGGATGTCCGAAAGCCGCTGGTGGACGGTATCCAGGCCACCCGTGCGCTGCTTGGTGACGGTGCCCGCAGGGACGCCCCCAAGGTCCTGGTACTGACCACCTTCGGCAGCGTCGACTACGTTTATGAAGCCCTAAGGTGCGGAGCTGCGCGCATTCTGCTCAAGCGTTCACGGCCGGAGGAAATCATCCAGGCCGGGCGGACTGTAGCGTCGGGCGGAACAACGCCGAGATCGCGTCGGCCCTGTACTTGAGCCAGGAAACGGTCAAGACCCAGTCGCCTCGCTGCTGGCCAAGCTGCGGGTGCGTGACCGCATGCAAGCGGTGATCCTGGCTTCATCAAGCCCGGGGGCCGTCCTGGCGGCCGGGCCGGTGCCCGACGCGTCGAGCCACGGCGAACCTGGGATTAGCTGGCCGGGGATTCGGTGGATGCCGCGGCTGTGGTTTCCTTGTCCGGCAGCGGCTGTGGGTTGCGGAACGCGTCTGTGATCAGCGGCGCGACCAGACCGATCTGCCACTCGCGGGCACCCAGGGAGCGGAGTTCGGCGGCCACCGTTTCTTCGTTGAGGTCCGACGGCGGACGCCACGTCACGCGACGCAGGTAGTCCGGGGTCAGCAGATTTTCCATTGGCAGGTTCAGCTCTTCGGCCTTGGCCTGCAGTAGCGGCCGCGCGGTGGAGAGGCGCTCGGCGGCCTCGGGATCGCGGTCAGCCCAAATACGCGGCGGGGGAGGGGCGTTGGTGGGCAGGTGCAGCGGCGGAAGTTCCTCGCGGTCCCTGGCTGCCGCAATGCACCGAAGCCACCGGGGCGCTTCGCGCTGTGCGGCCCGGCCGTGGAAACCCTTGGTACCTAGAAGTTGGGGCACGGTGGCGGGCATAGCTTTGGCCGCCGATACCAGGGCGGAATCAGGAATCAGCCGGCCCGGGGCAACGTCACGCTTCTGCGCCAGCGAATCGCGCTCCAGCCATAGTTCACGGACCGCCGCCAGCTGGCGCCGGTCGCGGATCTGATGCAGGCCAGAGGTTTTCCGCCATGGGTCAATCCGTGGCGGCGCCACTCCGGCGGCGAGGATCGCGGCAAATTCCTGTTCCGCGTAGTCCAGCTTGCCGTCCGCCTGGAGCAGTTCGACGAGTTCTTCGCGCAGCTCCGTCAGGACTTCTACGTCCAGGGCGGCGTAGCGCAGCCACGGCTCAGGCAGGGGCCGGGTGGACCAGTCCGCGGCAGAGTGTTCCTTGGCCAGGCCGAAACCCAGCAGCTGTTCGATGACGGCGGCCAGCCCAACGCGCGGCAAGCCAGCCAGCCGTGCGGCCAGCTCCGTGTCGAAAAGTTTGTCCGGCCACATGCCAAGTTCCAGCAGGCACGGAAGGTCCTGGCTGGCCGCATGCAGGATCCATTCCACCCCTTGGAGCGCATCGTTGATGATGGCGAGGTCCTCGAACGCTTCAGGGTCGATCAGCCAGGTACCGGAGCCCTCGCGGCGGATCTGGACCAGAAACGCGCGCTGGCCGTACCGGAACCCTGAAGCACGCTCGGCATCAACCCCCGCCGGTCCTGTTCCGGCGGCGATGGCAGCCGCGCACCGCTCCAGCCCGGACTGGGTTTCGATGACCAGCGGCACGCCGTCGCGGGGTGCATCGAGGTCTATGACAACGGGGACCTGGCTGTCGAAGCCTTCCACCGTGATATGGGAAGTGGTTTCAGCAGCCGGAGCGCCGGCCGTGGTGTTATCCGGAATGTGAGGGGTCATGGTGCCTTCAGTTTACCGACAATGGGCGGTCCTAGTTCCGGCGGCGGCGCGGAAGGGCGGAGACGCCGTCGGGCAGCGGCGGAAGGCCGGCGAACGTGCAGACCATGTCCGACCACGCCTCCAGATGTGCAGTGACGTCCGAGGACGCCGGCGTCCAGGAGGCGCGCAGCTCAATATCGATCGAGCCGGGCCGTTCCGAAAGTGTGCCAAAGCTCTCCGACAGGACCCGGGTGGCAGTCCCGCCGGCCGCCCGGTAGGGGGCCTTATGGTTTTCGAGGGCTTCAACCAGCCAGGTCCAGGCCACCGTGCCGAGCATCTCGTCATTGCCCATTTCGGGCTCAAGCTGGGCCCGGATGTAAGTGACAATGCGGAATTCACCGTCCCAGACCGCGGAGCCTTCGGGGTCGTGCAGCAGGATGAAGCGGCCCGTGGCCAGTTCGGTGTCGTCGCTGTCCTCGGTGCCGGACGCGGCGGCCAGTGCCATGGCCGCCGGGCCATGCACGGGGGTGGTGGCGCTGCCGGGACCGGGCGCCATCACCTCGGCTCCGAGTGCCACGGCGTACGGTGCCAGCCGCGCCGGAGCCGGAATCTCCGCCAGGCGCAGTTCACCGCGGCATTGGGCCTTCCTGAGGGTTCCCAAGGCGTTGAGAAATTCCGGGGGAACCTGGGCTAGTGCGTTCACCCTCGCAGATTACGCAACAGCAGCGGGCAGGCAGGGCAGGCTCGCCGTCGGCCGGTCCATGCTATGTGGCCGCCTTGCCCTCAGGATGGGCCGCAAGTTCCCGGCGGATCGCGGCCACAAACGCATCGATGTCCGCCTCGCTGGTATCAAAGGAGCACATCCAGCGGACCTCACGGGCGGCTTCGTCCCAGTCATAGAAGCGGAACGACTCCCGCAGCCGGTCCGCCGCCCCGGCCGGCAGGACGGCGAATACGCCGTTGGACTCCGTCTTCTGGGTGGGCTCCACGCCGTCGATCGTCTCCACAGCAGCCCTAAGGCGGGCGGCCATGGCGTTGGCGTGCGCTGCTGAACGCAGCCATAGGTCGCCTTCGAGCAAGGCGATGAACTGTGCCGACAGAAAGCGCATTTTGGAGGCGAGCTGCATGTTCATCTTCCGCAGGAACACCAGGCCATGGGCCGCTTCAGGGTTCAGTGCCACCACCACTTCGCCGTAAAGCAGTCCGTTCTTGGTGCCGCCGAAGGAAAGGATGTCCACGCCGGCGTCGCGTGTGAAGGCCCGCAGGGGCACGCCCAGGTGGGCAGCCGCGTTCGCCAGCCGTGCGCCGTCCATGTGGACTTTCATGCCCTTGGCGTGGGCATGCTCGGCGATCGCGCGGACTTCGTCGGGGGTGTAGCACGTGCCCAGTTCCGTGGTCTGGGTGATGGAGACGGCCAGTGGCTGCGCCCGGTGCTCATCGCCGAAGCCCCACGCTTCGCGGTCAATCAGATCCGGCGTGAGCTTTCCGTCGGGGGTTGGGACCTGCAGCAGCTTCATGCCGCCGATGCGTTCGGGGGCACCGTTCTCGTCCATGTTGATATGTGCGGTCGACGCGCACACCACAGCGCCCCAGCGGGGGAGCAGCGACTGCAGAGACAGCACGTTGGCGCCCGTGCCGTTGAAAACCGGGAAGCATTCGATGCCGAAGCCGAAGTGTTCTTCCATCAGTTCCTGCAGGCGGGCCGTGTACTCGTCCTCGCCGTAGGACACCTGGTGGCCCTCGTTGGCTGCCGCGAGTGCGGCCAGGACCTCCGGGTGGACGCCCGAGTAGTTGTCCGACGCGAAGCCGCGGACATCGGGATCATGCAGCCGTGCGGTGGCGGTGTGGGTCGGGGCGGCGGCGTGTGCCGTGGTTGTCATTGCTTTGCTCACGTTCTCAGTCTAAGGAGGTCGGGTCCGGGGTGGCCGGGTCCCGGAAGCAGGGGCCAGGTTAAAGCCTCAGGCGCCGGCCATTCAGCTCGGCTGCGGGGCGGCTGAAGAGTCCGACGACGGCGGCCGCCAGGTCCTCGACGTCGGTGGCCCCGGCGAAGGTCCGTTCCGGGTGCTCCTGCCGCAGATCAGCGTCCACCAGCGACTTCACCACCAGCACGACGGCGGCGCCGCGAAGCTCCCTGCCCTGGCCAGCGGCCGAGCGGGCCAGGCCTTCCGCCGTGGCCATCGTCCAGGCTTCCGCGGCAGCCTTGGCCGCCACATAACTGGCGGCCGCCGCCGTCGGGTTCTCCACCGCGGTGGAGGATACGATGGCAAACCTGCCCGTCGCGGAGGCAGCCAGGTCGTCAAAGAAGACCCGGGACACGTTCCGCACCGTGGTGACGGCGCCGCTTTCCAGGAAGTCCCAGTCGGCGTCGCTCTGATCTGCAATGCCTTTCGCGCCGCGCCAGCCGCCCACCAGGTGGATAACGGCGTCGACCGCTCCCGCTTCCTGCCCAACGGCCTCGCGGAGGGACCGGACAGCGGACAAATCCGAAAGGTCGCACGCCAGGGGAGTGACGCCGTCGCCCGCTTCTGCAGCAGCAGCTTCGATCCTTGCCCGGTCGGAGCCCACGGTGAAGACGCGGAATCCCGCCTCCTGCAGGGCCCGTGCCACCGCGATCCCGGAGGGTCCGCTGCCGCCGGTGACCAGTACCTTTAAGGGTTGACTTTCCCTCCCGGTCCGGTTCATAGGGCGGTGGTTCCGGTGATACCGGCGGTTGACTCGATGACGGGGCGCATTTTCTTCTCCAACGCCTCGTAGAACATGGACAGCGGGAATTCGTCGTCCAGTACCTGGTCCGTCAGCCCGCGCGGGGGACCGGACACCGGGAGGGCGTCCGGGCCCTTGGCCCAGACTGATGCGGGGCTCGGTGTGACGGTGGCGGAAATCAGCTCATAGGCAGCAAGCCAATGGGCTGTCTTGGGCCGGTCGATGGAGCGCCAGTAGAGGTCGTCGATGGCAGATCCGAGCGCGATCACAGCATCCGCCACCTGGTCCCAGTCGATACGGAGCCGGGTGTCTGTCCAGTGGAGGACGTGGTGCTGGTGCAGCCAGGCAAAGAGCAGCTGGCCACCGAGCCCGTCGTAGTTGCGCACACGGCTTCCGGTGATCGCAAAGCGGAAGATCCGGTCGAAAATGATGGCGTACTGCACCAGCTTCGCGTGCCGGCGCGCTTCGGGCCGGGCGTCGCCGTCACTTTCGATCCGGACGGACTCCCGGAACGCGGTGAGGTCACAGCGGAGCTCCTCCAGCGAGTACAGGAAATAAGGCATGCGCTGTTTTATCATGAACGGGTCGAACGGCAGGTCGCCGCGCATGTGGGTCCGGTCATGGATCAGGTCCCACATCACAAACGTGGTCTCGGCCAGTTCCTGGTCCGCCAGGAGCTCCACGGCCCCTGCCGGCAGGTCCAGGGTGGTGACGTCCGCAGCGGCCCGCAGGACACGGCGGAACCGGGCAGCTTCACGGTCCGCGAAAATTGCGCCCCAGGTAAAGGTGGGCGTTTCCTGCACCGCCACCGTTTCCGGGAACAGCACGGCGGAGTTGCTGTTGTAGCCGCGGGTGAAGTCCAGGAACCGAATGGGCACAAAGAGTTTGTTGGAGTAGTCGCCGGCCTCCAGCTCGGCTACGAAGTCGGGCCAGATGACCTCTACGAGGACGGCTTCCACCAGCCTGCTGCTGCTTCCGTTCTGGGTGTACATGGGAAAAATGACAACGTGCGCCAGCCCGTCCTGGCGCTGCAGCTGCGGCTGGAAGGCCAGCAGCGAGGACAGGAAGTCCGGCATGCCGAAGCCGGCCCTGGCCCAAGCCTCAAAGTCCGCGACCACCGCGTCAAGGTAGGTCGAGTCGTGCGGGAAGAGCGGCGCCAGTTCTGTGACGGCCCCGGTGATGGAAGCCACTTCGAGGGCAGCGGCAGCGTGGTGGTCCGGGTCAGGCACGGCACCGTCCTGGCCCTGCAGCGCCTGCAGCGCTTCGGCGGCGGTCCTGAGCTGGAGCCAGGCGGGAACTTCGGCGGTGATTCGGGAGGGGGCGCCGGTGATGGTGACGGTCATGTGCGACTGCCTTTCTCGTTGCTTGGGCATCTACGGCGAGCGTAGCAAGCAACCAGAGTCCCTAACTCAAATTATGCCTAAGCCTAAGATAATCTCGTGCTCAGTGTGCCCTTAGACAGCCCGAGATGCGGTCAGACCCTTGGTTGGCAGGATCAGGACTCGGCGGAGCTGTCGCCGTCCGCACCGAGGGGCATGAGCTTCAGGGACACGGAATTGATGCAGTAGCGCTGGTCAGTCGGGGTCCCGTAGCCCTCGCCCTTAAACACGTGGCCAAGGTGGGAGTCACAGCTCGCGCACCGTACTTCCACCCGTTCCATGCCAAGGGTACGGTCGTGGATGTAGCGGACGGTACCGTCGGCCAGCGGTGCCCAGAAGGACGGCCAACCGCAGTGGGAGTCGAATTTCTCGTTGCTCCGGAAGAGCTCAGACCCGCAGGCGCGGCATTGGTAGACCCCCTCTGTGTGGATGTCCACGTACTCGCCGGTGAAGGGGCGCTCGGTTCCCGACTGCCGCAGTACGTGATACTCCTCGGGTGTCAGTTCCTGCCGCCACTCGTCATCCGATTTCCGGACGGCGGGTTCCGGCCCGCCGGCGGCGGCGTCCAAGGACGATGCGGGGATCGAATCGGTGGCTTTGTTCCCGAAAACGCTCTTTCCAAAGATGCTCATAGTCTGCTCAACGCTCAGGAGTCGCCGATAAATCCCGAACCGGCATACAGGTGCAGCACGGGGAGGCCCAGCTCGTCCTGGGCCTTGTTGGCCCAGTCCGTATGGAACGTGTCCGCAACCGCATGGGGCCGGGTGATCACTACCGCCTGGGCTGCGCCGAGCTGCTTGACCTTGGCTACAAGGCCGTTGACGGCGCCGCCATCCACCACTTCGCCAGTGACTCCGCTGCCCAGCCCTTCCAGGGCTGCCAGCGAGACGGCGAGTGTCTCGGCGGCCTCGGCCCGTTCAGCACCGGGGTCCGGTGCTTGGGCGGTCAGCTCGCGGAAGGCCTTGGCAACATCCAGCAAGGAAAGATTCTCGAGGAAATCCACCAGCAAATGCCGCTCGGTGTTTCCGGGGACCAGCAGGACAAGGGGGGTGTCTGTACCGTCCACCAGCCGTTGTATGTTGACGCGGTCATCCGCACCCAGGGGCTCTTCAGTCAAAATGACGATTGGATCGCTCATGGCATCAGCCTAGTCGTGCGCACGGGCCACTGCACTTATTTGGGCCGGACCGGCGGTGAGGCGTCCGTTGCAGCATCCCCGCGGAGCCAACCGGATGGGGCGCCACGGGCACTGGAAATAGGGCCAACACGCCCGCGGCGGTAAGAATGGTTCCATGGCACCTTCCACACGAACTCCAACGGCGATCCCTCCGGTGCAGGCTGACGGCCGCATGTCGCTCCGTGCCAAGTGGGCCCTCGGCGGCGTCATTGGTGGCGGGGCCCTGGCCGGCATGCTGGCGACGGGCTCCTCCGCCCTCGCCCTCTATTTTGCCCGCCGCGTCATCACTCCGGTCCGGCAGCGGGCATCCGACCAGGAAGTCCTGGCTGTCATCCGCGACGGCGAAGGAACGAAGGTTATTCTGGCCGCCACGCCCGAGACCACAGTGGAGGGTGTCTACGGCTTCTTTTTCGACGGCGGCAAAGGGCACGCACGGATCGGGCGGATCGTGTCCTACGCGCCGGCCGACGGCACAGTCCTGCGGGAGGTGGAGGCCGTCTACGCCGGCGACTTCGACACCGCCCGCCGCGGGTGGTGGAGCGGGGCGCTCTATCCGGATCCTGCTGCCGCGGGGATCGCGGCCGAGGACGTGGTGATCGAGGTCGACGGCGGCCAGGCGCCGGCGTGGCTGGTGCGGGCAGAGGGTTCTGCCCGGACCTGGGCCCTTATGGTTCACGGCCGCGGGGCAACCCGCCAAGAGGCGCTGCGCGCGGTGGCTCCTGCGCGGGAACTGGGGCTGAGCAGCCTTCTGGTCTCCTACCGGAACGATGGGCTGGCCCCTTCTGCCGAGGACGGCCGGTACGGCCTGGGTTCCACGGAATGGCACGACGTGGAAGCCGCCATGGACTATGCCTTGGCCAACGGTGCCGAGGAGATCGTGCTTTTTGGTTGGTCCATGGGTGGCGCCATTTGCCTGCAGACGGCCGATCTGTCGCGCCACCGCCAGCTGATCCGGGCGATGGTCCTGGACGCGCCAGTCATTAACTGGGTGAATGTGTTGGCGCACCACGCGCAGCTGAACAGGATTCCGTCCCTGGTGGGCCGCTATGGGCAACTGATGCTGGGCCACCCGTTGGGCCGCAGACTGACCGGGCTGTCCGCACCCGTGGACCTCAAGGCCATGGACTGGGTGGCGCGCGCCGTGGAGGTCCGGACTCCCACTCTAATCATCCACAGCGTGGACGACGAATACGTTCCCTATGAGCCTTCGGCCCTCCTGGCTGAACGGAATCCGGGCATGGTCACGTTCGAAACGTTTAACGGTGCCCGCCACACCAAGGAATGGAACGTGGATCCGGAGCGCTGGGAAAACCTCGTCAAAGCGTGGCTCCGGTCCCAGCTTGCACCGCGCGCCAATCCCGGCCAGCGCCAGGAGTAGGAACGCGGCTAGAGCGTGCGCGTGCCGATTGGGGCGGTCACCGCGGACGTCAGCCGGATAAGGTCGGCTGGGGCCAATTCGATGTCCAGGCCGCGTTTGCCCCCGGAAACCAGCACGGTCCCGAGGCTGAGGGCACTGCCGTCAATCACTGTTGGTGATGCCTGGCGCTGGCCCAGCGGCGATATCCCGCCCAGGACGTAGCCTGTGCGGCGCTCGGCGGCCGCCGGGTCTGCCATGGAAGCCTTCTTGGCTCCCAGTGCCGCGGCGAAGGCCTTGAGGTCCAGGTTTCCGCTGACCGGCACCACTCCCACCGCCAGCCGGCCCTCCACTTCGACCATAAGGGTCTTGAAAACCTTCTCCGGCGCGATGCCCAGGGCTTCGGCAGCTTCCGTGCCATAGCTGGCCGCGGCGGTATCGTGGACATACGGATGCAGCGCAAAAGGAACGCCGGCCGCAGTCAATGCTGCAGTTGCCGGCGTTCCCTGCGAAGAGTTTTTGCGTCCCATCATGGTCAGCCTGGGTCAGGCACTTAGGCCTTGAGCCGGGCTGTGCTGGAAAGCTTGCGCTTGATGCGGCCCAGCATGGCGGCCATGCCCCGCATCCGCAGCGGTGTGATGGCCCGGGTCAGACCCAGCAGCTCAGGCATGTCGTCCGGAACAGCCAGGATTTCCGCAGCGCTGAGACCGTCGAGTCCCTCGTGCAGCACCCCAGCGAAACCCCGCGTGGTGGGGGCTTCCGGCGGCGCTTTAAAGTAAAGGCGAACGGCATCGGCCGGGCCGGCGTCGTTCTTTTCCATTTCGATGGTCAGGAACAGAGGCGACTGGCATTCCACCACCTGTTCCAGGAGTTCTGGGTGGTCCTTCAGCCGGTCCGGCAGCTCCGGCAGCTCACGCGAAAACTCAAGCAGCAACTGAAGCCGCTCGGGCTCGGTCAGCGCCTGGAAGTCATCTACGATTTCCGCCAGCGCGGCGGGCAGGTCATGTGTAGTCATTTGTTCCAGCTTACGCCGGGACCGTCCCGCGCTCCGCGCCCTTGACTATGGGTGCACGGACTGCGTTGCCCCACTCGGTCCAGGAACCGTCGTAGTTGCGGACGGTGTCAAAGCCGAGCAGGTACTTGAGGGCAAACCAGGTGTGGCTTGACCGCTCGCCGATGCGGCAGTAAGCCACCACGTCATCGCCCGCCACCAGCCCGGCCTCGCCGAGGTACAGGGCCTCCAGTTCGTCGCGGCTGCGGTAGGTTCCGTCCGAAGCTGCGGCGCGGGCCCACGGAATGGATGCTGCGGTGGGGATGTGGCCGCCGCGGAGGGTGCCTTCCTCCGGGTAGGCCGGCATGTGAGTCCGCTGGCCGGTGTATTCCTCGGTGGAGCGGACGTCGATAAGCGGCTTCCCGAAGTGCGCCAGCACGTCTTCCTTGAAGGCGCGGATCGGTGCGTCGTTACGCTCCACCACCGGGTAGTCGCCGGGAGCAGGCGCGGGCCGTTCGGTGGTGAGTTCCCGGCCTTCGGCGATCCACTTGTCACGGCCGCCGTCGAGCAGCCGGACGTCCTCGTGGCCAAAGAGGGTGAAGACCCAGAGAGCGTAGGCGGCCCACCAGTTGGACTTGTCGCCGTAGATGACCACCGTGGTGTCACGGGAGATGCCCTTCGAAGCGGCCAGGGCAGCGAAGGCTTCGCTGCCCACGTAGTCGCGGGTCACTTCGTCGTTAAGGTCGGTGTGCCAGTCAACCTTGACGGATCCTGGGATATGGCCCGTCTCGTAGAGGAGGACATCTTCATCGGATTCGACCACTACGAGCTTGCCGTCCGCAACGGCGCCTGACGCCAGCGCGGAGGCAAGCCATTCAGTGGACACCAGTCGCTCCGGATTGGCGTAGGCGGCGAACTTCTCGTTCTGTTCAACGGCGTAGGACATGGTGATGGCCTTTCATCGAGGCGTGCGGCGGATCTGCACATATGCAGTGGAAACCTCCTTCCACCCTAGCCACGGCACGCCCCCGTGTCCGCTCCGTGTTAACAGGGGGACATATGCTCTTTGTCACGCCAGGGTCATAGACGGCAGCCCGGCGGGGGAGGCCCGGGCCATTGCCGGTATCCTTTCTGGGGACATCCCACCAGCAGAACGGACCACCTTGGTACAGATCGAACAGCTCGCCGCACGCACTCCGGCGGTGTCGGTGGATGAGCTCCTCAAGGGCTTTTTTCCTTCGCCGAGGTTTGGCCAGGTCTCCTTTGCCAGCTACCGGCCGGACCCCAACCAGCCCTCGCAGGCCGGGGCGGTCAAGGCGCTGGAAGCGTTCGCCGCCGGTGTCGGAGCAGGCGACGGCGCCGGGCTGTTCAAGAAGCTCTTCGCCAAGAAGGTCGAAACAAGGGCAGGGATCTACCTGGATGGTGGATTCGGCGTGGGCAAGACCCACCTGCTGGCTTCACTCTGGCACGCCGCCCCTGGCTCGAAGGCGTTCGGCACCTTTGTGGAATACACCAACCTGGTGGGCGCCCTGTCCTTCCGCAAGACTGTTGAGGCCCTTAGCCACTACAAACTGGTGTGCATCGACGAATTCGAGCTCGATGATCCTGGCGACACAGTACTGATGTCCCGTTTGATGCGTGAATTGGCCGACGCCGGCGTCAAACTTGCTGCGACATCCAACACCCTGCCGGGCTCGCTGGGTGACGGTCGATTTGCCGCCGTCGACTTCGCCCGTGAGATCCAGGTCCTGGCGGACCAGTTCGATGTCATCCGCATCGACGGGGAGGACTTCCGCCATCGAGGCCTGCCGGCCGCCCCGGCGCCGCTGAAAAACAGCCAGCTCTCGGCCCAGATGAAGGCCGAGTTTGACGGCAAGACGGTGGCCCAGGATGAATTCGGCGCACTGATCGGACACCTCGCCGGTGTGCACCCGAGCCGGTACAGGCAGCTCATCGACGGCATCGACGGTGTGGTGTGGCGGAACGTGGAAACCATCACCGAGCAGGCCGTTGCCCTGCGCTTTGTGGTCTTGGCGGACCGCCTCTACGACAAGGATGTGCCGATCCTGGCCAGCGGGGTTCCCTTCGACCAGCTGTTCACCGAGGAAATGATGCAGGGCGGGTACACCAAAAAGTATTACCGTGCCGTGTCGCGCCTGACGGCCCTCGCACGCGAGGGCCAGAACCACGAACCGTCCTAGGCTTGGTGCGGCCGCCCTGTTGGCAGGGCACGGCCTTCCCCGCCGGATGGACTATTTCCCGTGGCGTTCCCCTCGGGAATGGACCATCTCACGGGGAAAGCCCCGGGGAGCCCACGATGGTTATTCGGTAAACCCGCTCCCACTTAAACGCCGAAGGTGCGGGTGCCGCCTCCCGGCGGGACCCGCACCTCCTTGACGTACCAGGGCAAAACCCCGGCCGAATCCTTGTTACGGAGCCCTGTCAACCGGCGGAACCGGGTTGACTGGCGGAACCTGCTCGCTGGCAGGGGTCTCGCCGGGGGTTCCGTCATTTTTGTCGACGAGTTTGGAAGCGCCATCCTGGAACTTGTTTACGTGCCCGGCGTACTTGCCGCCGGTCTTGGTGTCCACAAAATCCCCGGCCTTGGTGATGCCGTCCTTGATGGCTTGCTCGTTGCCATGGATCAGACCCTGAGCCTTGCCCTTGAGATCGTCAATTAGTCCCACGAGCACCTCCCTTCAATCGCGGAGCCAGGTCGCTCCTCCGAAATCGATCCTAGCCCTGACTCCTGGGCGTGCCAAGGAAATCGGGCGTACTGGCCGTTCGCTGGCAGCGGATCGGGGGATGGAGCAAAAGGGCAAGAAAAAGCAGCTCACGGGGGAGCTGCTGCTGTGGGCGATACTGGGATCGAACCAGTGACCTCTTCCGTGTCAGGGAAGCGCGCTACCGCTGCGCCAATCGCCCGGAACCGGGCGACCGGTTTAGTGGGGTGTATCAGGGAGAAGAGAGCGGACGACGAGATTCGAACTCGCGACATCCACCTTGGCAAGGTGGTGCTCTACCAGCTGAGCTACGTCCGCGTATGAAGCACTGTCCGGCGCGCCGGATGCACTGCATTAAGCAAGTTGCCTTGCTTGGTGGGCGATACTGGGATCGAACCAGTGACCTCTTCCGTGTCAGGGAAGCGCGCTACCGCTGCGCCAATCGCCCATTTCGTCCGGCGTGAACCGGAAACCATGGTTTTCACCGAGGTGGGTACGGGATTCGAACCCGTGTGTACGGCTTTGCAGGCCGCTGCCTCGCCTCTCGGCCAACCCACCGTGCAAGCGCCGGTTCCGAAGATCCATTGCCTTGACAGTGTCCTGCGAGCGGACGACGAGATTCGAACTCGCGACATCCACCTTGGCAAGGTGGTGCTCTACCAGCTGAGCTACGTCCGCATTTGGAGTGTGGATTCCATACCGTTTCGGGCATTTCCTCGCGTTCCAACGAGTAAGAACTCTATAGGAGGTTCTGAGAATCTCCAAATCGCGCGTCCTTCGATCTTGGCGGGACCCCTGGATCCCTGCAATCTAGGGGATTTTGCGAATTACAGGCCTGTAATTCGCGGTCCGCCCCATCTCGATTTCCATAAACCCCGCCTGGTCGGCTAGCATTCAAAGGCATCGGGGCGATTGGCGCAGTGGTAGCGCGCTTCGTTCACACCGAAGAGGTCACTGGTTCGAACCCAGTATCGCCCACCGAGGAATCAGGTCCGTTTCCGCTCAAGCCGAGCGGAGGCGGACCTTTTTTGTGCCCCCCACTTTGTCAGCCCCCTGTGAAAGAGTCGTTGCATGACTGATCCACTCCTTGCCCACGCCACGGAATACGGCCGCATGTACGCGCGGTCCACTTCCGACCAGTTTGCCGTTCCGTCCATCACCACCGTGATCGGCCAGCAGCCGCACGGGCTGGATGGCTGGTTTGGTTATATGGGCGCCAGCAGCCTGGCGAAGGATCCGCTGCTTGCGGACTGCCTGGGCAGCCCGGCGAAAATCCGGCAGGCTGTGAACCGGGCCTCGAAGGCGGCCGAGACGTATAGGGACGACGCCGCCAAGCGCGGTGACCGGGTCCACAACTACTGCGAGCAGGTATCGCTCCGGGCCCTGGGGCGGCCGCATGCCATGAAGGAAACCCGCGAGGCACTCGCTGCCAACGGGGAAGAAGCCTTTGCCCTCCGGTTTGATGAGTGGTGGGAACTCTACGATGTGGAACCCATCTCGCCTGAAATCACCGTCTGGAACAAGTCGGTGGGCTATGCCGGGACGCTTGACCTCGTGGCCCGCATCAACGGCCGGATCTGCCTCATCGACTACAAGACCAAAGGCACCACACGGGACGGTACCGTCAAGCCGCTGGATGACAAGGTGGTCATGCAGCTCGTTGCCGGCATGAAGGCTGAGGAAAGCCTGGTGGACCCGATCACCGGCGAATGGGAGCCATGGAAGTACGGCGAAAACCCGTTGCTCCTTGCCGTGGCCATTGGTGAGACCGAAGTCCGTCCCGTCCGGGCCAACCCGGACGTCCTCAAGCACCACTGGTGGAAGTTCTGCGCCCTGCGGCGCGTTTGGGAACTGTCCGCCGATACCCTGGCCGCCGGCACGGCCCTCCTTCCGGTGGCTCCGCCTCCGTCAGCACAAGTCCGCACTGCCTAGCAGTGCCGGATGAGCGCCGGTGCAGTCCAGACAGAGATGGTGCTGCACCTAAACTGGATAGGTTCACCAACCCCACCGTGAGGAAAAACAGCACATGGCCATTCTGAATATCCGCATCATTGGAGATCCCGTGCTCCGCACAGTGGCCGATCCTGTGACGGAATTCGGGCCTGAGCTCGCCAAGCTCGTTGCAGACATGACGGAAACCATGGAGGACGTGGAGGGAGCCGGCCTCGCCGCTCCCCAGATCGGTGTCAGCCAGCGCGTCTTCACCTACCGCGTGGGCGGCAGAGACGGCCACGTCATCAACCCGGTCCTGGAAAACAGCGACGACTACCAGCCCGACCAGGTGGAAGGCTGCCTCTCCATCCCCGGGCTGGGATTTCCGGTCCGACGGTTCCGGGCCACCAAGGTTACCGGCGTTGACCTCAATGGCGATCCTGTCACCGTCGAAGGCGAGGGCATGCTGGCCCGCTGCTTCCAGCACGAGACCGACCACCTGGACGGCATCCTTTACACTGACCGCCTGAAAGGCGACGACCGGAAGAGTGCGCTCCGTTCCATCCGCAATGCGAACTATGACGCCATTACGGAACGCACGACGGCGAAACGTGCCAAAACAGTGGGATCCAGCTTCGGCGGTGGCCCCACCGCATGAGGGTACTTTTCGCCGGCACCCCGGCCGTCGCGGTCCCGTCGCTGGACGCCTTGGTCGCTGCTGGCTTTGATGTCGTTGCAGTCCTGACCCGCCCGGACGCGCCGGTTGGCCGCAAGCGTTTGCTGACGCCTTCGTCCGTTGCCGCCCGCGCCGCCGAGCTGGGGATCGACGTCATCCACGCCACCCGGGTTGATGACGCTGTGACCGCGCAGATTGCCGCAGCCAGGCCGGACGTGGCAGTCATCGTGGCCTACGGTGGCCTGATTCCCCGCGCCGCCCTCGATGTTCCGCCGCATGGCTGGATTAACCTGCACTTCTCCCTCCTGCCCGCATGGCGCGGGGCTGCCCCCGTACAGCGGGCTGTCATTGCCGGCGACGATGTCACCGGCGCCGTCACCTTCCTGCTGGAGGAAGGACTGGACACCGGCCCCGTTTTCGGGACGCTGACCGAAAGAGTTGGTCCGGACGACACCGCGGGGGCCCTGCTGGAGCGGCTTTCCCACGGCGGGGCTGTCCTGCTCGCACAGACACTGTCCGCAGTGGAAGCAGGGAAGGCAGCTCCGCAGCCACAGGCCGGCGACGTTTCGCTGGCACCCAAGCTGACCATCGACGACGGCAGGCTTGACTGGAAGCAGCCGGCCCTGGCCGTCGGGAGGCGGGCGCGGGGCGTAACCCCTGAGCCCGGCGCCTGGACCACGCTGGACGGTCACCGGGTCAAAATTGAACCGGTCCGGCTCCGGCCTGATAGCTCTGGCCTGGAGCCTGGCGCAGTCTTCCTCGAGGGGAAAGGTGTCCTGGTGGGGACCGGGTCCCACGCGGTGGAGCTGACGCGGATCCAGCCCTCAGGTAAAAAAATGATGGCCGCGGCCGATTGGGCCCGTGGCATGGCGTCACTTGAAAGCGTGGTGTTCGTATGAGCGAGTCCGGCGGGAATGAAGGCGGCCGTGGCAGGGGTGGCAGCGGAAGCGGCCGGGGCAAGGGCGGGCCGCGCGATTCCAGCACGCGCAACGCCCAGGGCCGCGAGCGGAATCGAAGCTCCCAAAAGAGCTTTACCGAGAATGCTCCCGGACAGCGTACCCGCCGGGCGGATCCGGCGCGCCTGGTGGCTTTTGAAGTCCTGCGTGCGGTAGCCGCCGAGGATGCCTACGCCAACCTGGTGCTGCCGTCCCGCATCCGCCATCATGGCCTGGACAAGCGCGACGCCGGCTTCGCCACTGAGCTGAGCTATGGGGCCCTGCGCAGCCAAGGCACCTACGATGCAGTCCTGGCCCGGTGTGTGGACCGCCCGCTGGACCAGCTCGACCCCGCCATCCTTGATGCCCTGCGGATCGGCACGCATCAGCTGCTGGCCATGCGCGTTCCTGCGCACGCTGCCCTGGACCAGACCGTTGGCCTGGCCCGCGCTGTGATCGGCGCCGGCCCGTCGGCCCTGATCAACGCTGTGCTGCGGAAGGTTGCGGCACACACCCTGGAGGAATGGCTTGAGCTCCTCGTGGCCGGCGAAACCGATGAAACCAAGGTAGCGTCCATCCGCTACGCCCACCCCGAGTGGATTGTCCGGGCCATGCGCCAGTCACTGGTGGCCCACGGGCGTTCCGCCACGGAGATCAATGACCTGCTGGAGGCTGACAACGCTGCTCCGGTGGTCAACCTCGTCGCATTGCCGGGTCTGGGAAGTCTCGATGAGGCCCTGGACAACGGGGCTACCCCCGGCGAACTCGTTGAAGGCTCAGCGCTCTCCAGCGGCGGCGACCTGGGCCGGCTCGCCTCGGTGCGCGAAGGCAGCACCAGGGTCCAGGACGTCGGCTCGCAGCTGGTGGCCCGGGCCATGGCGGCAGTGGACCTGGGTCCCCGCAGCCACGGTGCGGACGGGACAGGAGCCGCCGACGAAGCCTGGCTGGATATGTGCGCCGGTCCGGGCGGCAAGGCGGCCCTGCTCGGTGCCCTGGCCAACGAACAAGGTGCAACGCTGCTCGCCAACGAGCCGGCCCCGCACCGTGCCAAGCTGGTGAGCCAGGCACTGTCCGCGGTGCCGAGGGACGTATGGCGCGTCAGGACCGGCGACGGCCGTGACCTGGGTACTGAACAGCCCGAATCCTTCGACCGGGTCCTCGTGGACGTCCCCTGCAGCGGCCTCGGCGCGCTTCGCCGCCGACCGGAGTCCCGCTGGCGCCGCACGCCCAAGGACCTGGCAGACCTGGGCCCGCTGCAACGCGCCCTCCTCAAGTCCGCACTGGATGCCGTCCGCCCCGGCGGAGTGGTTGCCTACGTGACCTGTTCGCCGCACCCTGCCGAAACCACGGCCGTCGTCACGGACGCCCTCCGGAAACGCGAGGACCTGGAGCTGTTGGACGCCGGCGCAGTGCTGGACGGCGTAAGCCTCACCGGAAACTTGGGGGCCGGCCACGATTCGACGGCGCAGCTCTGGCCGCACATCCACAGCACCGACGCCATGTTCCTGGCCCTCATCCGCAAGAAGGCCTGACCCGTGAAAGGTTCACCGATGCCGCAATGCTGCATCAACCCGAGCATTCTGTCCGCCGACTTCGTTAACCTTGAAGCCGAACTGCGGCGGATAAGCAACGCCGACGCCGTCCACGTTGACGTCATGGACAACCATTTTGTGCCAAACCTCACCCTCGGCCTGCCGGTGGTCCAGCGGATTCAGGCCGTCAGCCCGGTTCCGCTGGATGCGCACCTGATGATCTCCGACGCTGACCGCTGGGCGCCGGGGTTTGCCGACGCGGGGCTGGCCTCGGTGACTTTTCACGCTGAAGCCTCCATTGCCCCCGTGAAGCTGGCCCGGGAACTACGGGCCAGGGGTTCCAAGGCCGGCATGGCCCTGCGGCCGGCCACCGCGGTGGAACCGTATCTGGACATGCTCGAAGAACTGGACATGCTCCTGATCATGACGGTGGAGCCGGGCTTCGGCGGCCAAGCGTTCCTTGACCTGACCCTGCCCAAGATCCGCCGCGCCCGTGCGGCCATTGACGGCTCCGGGCTGGACGTTGCCCTCCAGGTGGACGGTGGCATTACCGAGGACACGATCCTTAGGGCAGCAGAAGCCGGGGCAAACGTCTTCGTGGCCGGCTCGGCTGTCTACGGTGCAGCGGACCCCGGGGCAGCCATCGCACGCCTTCGGGAGGCAGGAAGCCTTAAGTTACGTGCGGGGTCCGGGGAATAGTCTGAACTGCCTATGGGTTGTGGGAGGATAGCAACACACATTACGTGCTCCGGGGTCGGTGTAAGTCCGAACCGGCGGTGATAGTCCGCGACCCGCGAGCCGGCGCTTTCCCCACCAGGGAGGGACCGGCGGACGGTTGAACCGGTGAAATTCCGGTACCGACAGTTAAAGTCTGGATGAGAGAAGCACGTACAGCTGTATCTGCGGCGTCCTGGCGATGCCGCAGCCTTCTGCTGTCGTATACCCCCGGAGCCATCGCGGTTCTAGAGGGAAGGAACGACACACAAACATGAACCCTTTGCGATGGCTCTTTGAAGCCAGGCTGTCCCATGAAACGGACGCCAAAGCCACCTACCCGGTGGCCGCCCCATGACCCCGCCCGAGAACGTCGCGGCGTTCAGCAGCGCCGAAACCGCCGCCATGGACACTGCGCTCGAAGCAGCCCTGCAGGGGCCGCGCGGCGCGAATCCGCTGGTGGGCGCCGTCGTCATTGGCGCGTCCGGGCAGCAGTTGGTGACCGGGTACCACCGGGGCGCCGGGACCCCCCACGCTGAAGCGGACGCGATCTCGCAGGCCGCCGCAGCCGGCATGGATCTGAGCGGTTGCACGATGGTGATCACCTTGGAGCCCTGCGACCACCGTGGCCGCACCGGGCCATGCACCCAGGCGATCATCGGCGCCGGAATCGAAGACGTGGTGTACGCCGTCGACGATCCGCATGACCCTGCGGCAGGCGGTGCCTCAACCCTTCGTGAAGCTGGTGTCCGGGTCCGCAGCGGGCTCGCCGCAGTCGAGGCCCTGGAGCTGAACCGCCAGTGGTTCCTGGCCGTGGCGGCACGCCGGCCGTTCGTGACCCTCCACATCGCACAGACCCTGGACAGTAGAATCGCGGCGGAGGACGGGACGAGCCAATGGATCTCGTCCCCGGAGTCGCTCGCTGACAACCACGGGCTGCGGCGGCGGATCGACGCCATCCTGGTGGGCACCCAGACCGTGCTGGTGGACAATCCCCGGCTCACTGCGCGTGACGCGGCGGGAGCCACGTCCGGCAAGCAGCCGCTGCGCGCGGTGATGGGCCTGCGGGAGATCCCCGTGGAGGCTGCGATCCGCGGCGACGACGGCCACGTTCTCCACCTGTCCACCCGGGATCCACAGGAGGCGTTGTCGTCCCTGTACGCGGAGGGAATCCGCCATGTCATGGTGGAAGGCGGCTCGCGCATCCTCAGCTCATTCCTGGCCGCCGGGCTCGTGGACGAACTCATTGTCTACCTGGCGCCCACCCTGCTGGGCTCCGGAACGCCCGCCCTGAACGGCCTCGGAATCAACACACTGGCCGACGCCAGGCACTGGGAATGGGACGCGTCCGACGGCGGCGCGGTGCAGACTTTGGGCTGTGACCTCCGGCTGCATCTCCGCCCATTACCAGTCGAAGCTTTGGAACCACAACCATCCCGCACTGCCGCGGAACCAGCCATGGGAGGCTACTGATGTTTACCGGAATTATTGCCGAACAAGGGCACGTGCTGTCTGTTGAGCGGGACAGCGATGCCAGCGCGACCCTCCGCCTGAGCGCCCCCGGCACCACCAACGGGCTGGCCCTTGGCGGGTCCATTGCCGTCAACGGCGTCTGCCTGACTGCCACCGAGATTGACGGCAAGGAATTCAGCGTTGACGTGATGGGCGAAACCCTGGTGCGCAGCACCATCGGCGAGCTCGCCGCCGGCGATTCGGTCAACCTTGAGCGTTGCGTCCCGGCCGGCGGCAGGCTGGACGGCCACGTAGTCCAAGGCCACGTGGACGGCGTCGGACAGCTTCTGGAGCGCGAGGCCCTGGGTAACTGGGAACGCCTCCGGTTCGGTGTGCCGGCCAACCTGGCCCGCTACATCGCGGAAAAGGGCTCCATCGCGATCGACGGCGTCTCCCTCACGGTGACTGCGGTCAGTCCGGCGGCGGAGCCAGAGCCCTGGTTCGAAGTGGGACTGATCCCCACCACTCTGGCCGAGACTGGCCTGGGGGCCAAGATCACCGGCAGCAGGGTCAACCTCGAAGTGGATGTGCTGGCCAAATACACCGAACGCCTGCTGGCATTCAGCACCAGCGCAGCAAACGGAGGCACCCGATGAACGCGACCATCCGGCTCGAGCCGGCAACCGAGGCAACGGCCGTACCTGGCCCCACGCCGGGCCTGGACCCCGTGGAAGACGCCATCCGTGCCATGGCCGCCGGCCGGCCCGTGCTGGTGGTGGACAACGAGGACCGCGAAAACGAAGGCGACATCATCTTCGCGGCGCAGCACGCAACGCCGGCACTGATGGGCTGGACCATCCGGTACAGCTCAGGCGTCATCTGCGTCCCGCTCACCGGCGACCGCGCCGACGCCCTGGCGCTGCCGCCGATGGTGGCGGTGAACCAGGACGCGAAAGGCACCGCATACACCGTTTCCTGCGACGCGGCGGTGGGTGTCAGCACCGGAATCTCCGCCACGGACCGGGCCCTCACGGCCCGCGTCCTCGCAGACCCCGGCGCCGGGCCGTCGGCCGTGACCCGGCCCGGGCATATTTTCCCGCTCCGGGCAGTTAACGGAGGAGTGCGGGAACGCCCTGGCCATACCGAAGCGGCCGTGGAGCTCTGCCGGCTCGCCGGATTGGAGCCCGTGGGCGTGATCGCCGAGGTTGTGTACGACGACGGTGAAATGATGCGGCTCGACGGGCTGCGCGGATTTGCCGCTGAACATGGGTGCCCCCTGATCTCGATTGAGGATCTGGTGGCTTACCTTGAATCAGGGGCCGGGTCTTCCGCCGACAGTGACACCGGGCCGGACGCCCGGGCGGAGTAGAGGAGTAATGATGACGGCTTCCGGAGTTTCGGACGACAGCCACCAGAACGGCCACCATCAGGGGGCGGCCGGCAATGGCCGGACCCACCACCCCGTGAGCGGCGGTCCGATTGTGCAGCTGCCCACGGCCTTTGGCGATTTCATCACCCAAGCGTGGACAGACCTGGTCACGGGCGTCGAGCACCTGGCGGTGAGCTCGCCCAACCCGCCCAAGGATGGCGTTGCTCCGCTGGTCAGGCTACATTCCGAGTGCCTGACCGGCGATGTTTTCGGCTCCTACCGTTGTGACTGCGGCGAACAGCTGGCCTATGCCCTGGAGCTGATCAACGAGTTCGGCGGCACGCTGCTGTACCTGCGCGGGCAGGAAGGCCGGGGGATAGGCCTGGCCAACAAAATCAAGGCCTACGCCCTCCAGGAAGCGGGCTTTGACACCGTGGAGGCCAACGAACAGCTGGGACTGCCGGTGGACGCCCGCTGCTACAAGGCGGCCGCCCAGATCCTGGCCGAGATGGGCCTCCACGAGATCCGGCTCCTGAGCAACAACCCGGACAAAAAGAACAGGCTCGCCAAAGCCGGCGTGAAGGTAGTGGAAATGGTGCCCACCGAGGTGCCGTCCCGTGACCAGAACATCCGCTACCTGCAGACCAAAAAGGACCGCATGGAGCACCGGCTGACGCTGGACACACACATTGTCACGGTGCCAAGCGGCGCCGCCGACGATTTCGACCACGACCAAAACTGAACGGACCAGATTCACGCATGAGCGGACACGGCGCACCAGATATTGACCTCACCACCCTCAACCCTGCGGAAACGTCGCAGCTGCGGCTGGCCATTGTGGCTGCCAGCTGGCATACCCAGATCATGGATGGCCTCCTCGACGGGGCCCTGCGCGCCGCCAAGGACGCCGGCATCAGCGAGCCCATCGTCCTGCGCGTTCCGGGAGCCTTCGAGCTTCCGGTCGCTGCCGCGCGGCTGGCACCGCACTTTGACGCAGTGGTGGCCCTCGGCGTCGTGGTCCGCGGCGGCACGCCACACTTCGAGTACGTCTGCCAGGCTGCGACGTCGGGGCTGACCGACGTGAGCGTGTCCACCGGAGTGCCAGTGGGCTTCGGCGTGCTGACCTGCGATACGGAGCAGCAGGGCCTGGACCGCGCAGGCTTGCCCGGTTCCACTGAGGACAAGGGCCACGAAGCAGTGACGGCCGCCTTGGCCACGGCCGTCCTCCTGAAGCAATACAAGTAGCAATGCGGGCGGGCGCGCTGTGTCTTCACTCACATCGTGCCCGTCATGCGGCGGACCGACAGGCGCCGTCAGGCCCGCAGCAAGTAGGCTGTAGGGCGTGAAGAATTTCGAGACGCTGTTCGCTGAACTGAGTGAGAAGGCAGCCACCCGGCCGGCAGGCTCCCGCACCGTCGCTGAATTGGAGTCCGGTGTCCACGGCATCGGCAAGAAAGTCGTGGAGGAAGCAGCCGAAGTCTGGATGGCCGCTGAGTACGAATCCGACGAGGCCGCGGCCGAGGAAATCTCCCAGCTGCTCTACCACCTGCAGGTTCTGATGCTCGCCAAAGGCCTGACCCTGGAAGACGTCTACAAGCATCTGTAGCCACTGCGGCACGGTGCGTCATTCCCGGCCTGCCCGTGCCCTGCGTGGCCCGTTTGCCTGATCAACTAGACCTCCCCACCAAGAAAGACCCCCATGCTGCGAGTAGCCGTCCCCAACAAAGGTTCCCTGTCCGAAGCCGCCTCCGCCATGCTGTCCGAAGCCGGCTACCGCCAGCGCCGCGACACCCGGGAGCTGGTCATGATGGACCCGGACAACGACATTGAGTTCTTCTTCCTCCGTCCGCGCGACATCGCCGTCTACGTCGGCCGGGGAACGCTCGACGTCGGCATCACCGGCCGCGACCTGCTGCTGGACGCTGAGGTGGAAGCCGAAGAACTGCTGCCCTTGGGCTTCGCTGCCTCCACGTTCCGTTTTGCGGGACCGGTGGGCGACTTCGCCGCAGTGGAAGAGCTGGAAGGCAAGCGCCTTGCCACCAGCTACGACGGCCTGCTTCGCGGCTACCTCGCTGAACGCGGTGTGAACGCTAAAGTGGTCCGGCTTGATGGCGCCGTCGAGTCCTCCGTCCGGCTGGGCGTCGCGGACGCCATTGCCGACGTCGTCGAAACCGGCAACACGCTCAAGGCTGCCGGTATGGAGATCTTCGGCGATCCGATTCTCAAGTCCGAGGCCGTCCTGATCCGCCGCACCGGAGAAGGCGGCGCCGCGAACGGCACCGCCAAGGAAATTGACGTACTCATCCGGCGCCTCCAGGGTGTCCTGGTGGCACGCCAGTATGTCCTCATGGACTACGATATCCGCAAGGAACTGGTGGAGCAGGCAGCTGCCTTGACTCCCGGCCTGGAATCTCCCACCGTCTCGCCGTTGCGCGACTCCGAGTGGGTGGCTGTGCGGTCCATGGTTCCGAAGAAGGAAACCAACCGGATCATGGATGAGCTCTACGACCTCGGCGCCCGCGCCATCCTGGTCAGCAGCATCCACGCCTGCCGCATCTGAGCCCTTCGCGTCTGAGCCTTCCACCCAGGCCGCGCGGCGCCGCAGTATCCACCCGAGAATTCCAGGAGTACCCATGGCTGTAGCTGTACGAGTCATCCCGTGCCTCGACGTCGACGCCGGACGCGTCGTGAAGGGCATCAACTTCGAGGGCCTCCGTGACGCCGGCGACCCTGTGGAGCTCGCCCACCGGTACGACAACGCTGGTGCCGATGAGCTGACGTTCCTGGACGTCACCGCATCCTCCGGCAACCGCGAAACCACATTCGACGTCGTCCGGCGCACCGCCGAGGAAGTCTTCATCCCGCTGACCGTGGGTGGGGGTGTCCGTGGCGTCGCCGAGGTGGACAAGCTTCTTCGCTACGGCGCGGACAAGGCGTCCATCAACACGGCCGCCGTCGCACGTCCGGACGTCATCAACGAGATCAGCCGGCACTTCGGTTCGCAGGTGCTGGTCCTGTCCGTCGACGCACGCCGGACCCGTCCCGGCTCCGAGCCCACGCCGTCGGGCTTTGAAGTGACCACCCACGGTGGGCGCACCGGCACGGGAATCGACGCCATCGAGTGGGCCAAGGAAGCGGCAGACCGCGGCATCGGGGAAATCCTGCTGAACTCCATCGACGCTGACGGCACCAAGGACGGTTTCGACCTGGAGCTCATCCGCCTGGTCAGGGCCGCTGTAAAAGTGCCGATCATCGCCTCAGGCGGGGCAGGGGAGCCGGCCCACTTCCCACCGGCGGTAGCTGCGGGGGCCGACGCGGTCCTGGCCGCCTCGATCTTCCACTGGGGGCCGGACAACATGATGTCCCAGGTCAAGCAGGCCATCCGCGAAGCAGGCTTCGAAGTCCGCTAGCGGGGGTTTAGCCTGGATTTCGACAAGCTCAATCACCCGGGATCCGTGGTTGAGCTTGCCGAAACCTAGAGGCCGACTTCGGCTGACTGAAGCAGGGCGACGGCGTCCGGCTGGCCCTCGAAGGTGACCAGGGCGTGCTGGGTCCGGCCGTGGGCGTGCATCAGAAGTTCGCCAGGCTCGCCGACGATTGCCACCGAAACGGGTGCCCGCTTGGCCACGTGCCGGGGGCCCGAGGGGCGCACCAGCACGATGCCAAGGTCGACGCCGCGGTACAGGATGGCGGCCCGTTTGATGAGCTCGTCCCACAAGGCATCCGAGTAGGCCTCATCCAATGCCCGCGGAGCCCAGCGGTCAACGGCCCGGCGGACGTCCTCGGTGTGGACGAAGTACTCGATCAGGTTGGAGCTCTCGTCCAGTGCCTTGATGTTCATGGGCGACAGGGCGGGGGGCCCGGCGCGGAATGTCTTGACGAGCCTCGAGTAGTCGTCCGAGGTCTTCAACTTCCCGGCGAGCTTGGCAGTTGCCTTATCGGAGGCCTTGGACAGGCTCTTGAGTATGAGGCCCAGACCCACAGCGGCCTTACGTTCGCGCAGGTAGAGGTGCGCGGCAAGATCCCTGGTGCGCCAGCCCCGGCAGAGGGTAGGGGCATCAGGGCCGGCCGCCAGCAGGGTTTCGGCTAGGACTTCTCGGGACGGGTCGACGAAATGCATCACTTGTGAAACTAGCACGAGAGCGGGGAAGTTGGGCAGCAGAACCGCCAGGGGACAGGTGCCCTTGTTCACATGGCCTGTATGCCGGTTGGTGCATATTCGGCGTGCGCTGATCAGGCACTAGACTTGACCTGATGTCTGAACAGCCTGCCCCCGCCCCCGAGCCTTTCCCGGCCCCCGCCACCAGCCCGCTTTCGCCGGCCCTTGCCGCCGCACTCAAGCGGGACAGTGCCGGGCTGATTGCTGCTGTAGTCCAGCAATTCGACACCAACGACGTGCTGATGCTGGGGTGGATGGATGATGAGGCGCTCCACCGCACCATGACCAGTGGCCGGGTCACGTTCTACTCCCGCTCCCGGCAGGAATACTGGCGCAAGGGTGACACCTCCGGCCACGTCCAATGGGTCAAATCGGTGGCCATGGACTGCGATGGCGATGCCCTCCTGATACGGGTGGACCAGGTGGGCGCCGCGTGCCACACCGGCACCCGGACCTGCTTCGACGGCAGGGAGTTGGAAGTCCGGACCGGCGGGGCCCTCTGACCCACCCGGCTTGGCGCGGAATCCGCCCCCAGGCCTCCAAACTTTTGGCAGCATAAGACTGACGCCGCCCCACCGCGGCGGGACACAAGAACAGGCGGAGAAGCATAGCCATGCAGGACCTTGGAATCATCAGCCCGGGCCTCGAGGAGTTCCGCGAACTCGCCGGCACCAGCCGGGTCATCCCCGTTACTCTCAAGGTGTTGGCGGATGCCGAGACGCCCATCGGCCTGTACCGTAAGTTGGCGAATGGCCAGCCGGGAACGTTCCTCATGGAGTCTGCTGCCGTTGGCGGCACGTGGTCGCGGTACTCCTTCATCGGTGCCAAATCCCGGGCCACGCTGACTACCAAGGACGGCCAGGCCCACTGGCTCGGCGAGCCCCCTGCCGGTGTGCCCTTGGACGGCAACCCGGTGGACGCCATCCGTGACACCATCAAAGCGCTGCGGACCAGCAGGTTCGAGGGCCTTCCGCCGTTCACGTCGGGCCTTGTGGGGTTCCTCGGCTGGGAGACCGTCCGGCACTGGGAGCGGCTCACCAGCCCGCCCGAAGACGACCTCCACCTTCCCGAGCTCGCCCTGAACCTGGTGACGGACATGGCCGTCCATGACAACCACGACGGCAGCGTGCTGCTCATTGCCAACGCCATCAACTTCGACAACAGCTCAGAGCGCGTGGACGAAGCCTGGCACGACGCCGTTGCCCGGGTGAAGGCACTCCTCACCAAGGTCAGTACGCCGGTAGCACAGCCGGTCTCGGTCCTGGAGCCCGCTGCCCTGGACTTCGCCTCCAGCGTCCAGGAGCGCTGGGCCGAACCCGCTTACCTGGAGGCACTGGACCGGGGCAAGGAAGCCATCGTGGACGGTGAAGTCTTCCAGGTGGTGATTTCCCGCCGCTTCGAAATGGAGTGCGGAGCTTCGCCCCTGGACGTCTACCGGGTCCTGCGCAACACCAACCCCAGCCCGTATATGTACCTCTTCAGCCTCGAAGACGCCGACGGCCGGGAGTACACGATCGTCGGGTCATCGCCGGAGGCCCTGGTGACCGTAACGGGTGATGAGGTCATTACGCACCCGATCGCCGGTTCGCGGCCCCGCGGCAAGACGGTTGAAGGCGACAAGGCCTTGGCCGAGGAACTCCTGGCCGACCAGAAGGAACGCGCCGAGCACCTGATGCTGGTGGACCTCTCCCGCAACGACCTGTCCAAGGTCTGCGTGGCCGGCACCGTGGATGTCACGCAGTTCATGGAGGTAGAGCGGTTCAGCCACATCATGCACTTGGTCTCCACTGTGGTGGGAAAGCTGTCCCCGCAGGCCAAAGCCTACGATGTCCTGAAAGCGACCTTCCCCGCCGGGACCCTGTCCGGTGCCCCGAAGCCGCGGGCCCTCCGTCTGCTGGACCAGCTTGAACCCCACCGGCGCGGAATCTATGGCGGAGTAGTGGGATACCTCGACTTTGCCGGCGACATGGACATGGCCATCGCCATCCGTTCCGCCCTGCTGCGCGAAGGACGGGCCTACGTCCAGGCCGGCGGCGGCATCGTGGCGGACTCGGTGAACCCCACTGAAGCGATGGAGACCGTGAACAAGGCGGCCGCTCCACTCCGGGCAGTGCACACTGCCGCCTCGCTGCGCAACATCGCTGCCGAGTCGCTGCCTGAGCCCGGGAAGGCCGTCGAATGACGCCGGTCTGGGCCCGCAAGTCCACGCTGGTCCTGCTGATCGCCGTGCTGGCGCTGGCTGTCTTTGGCACCACTACCCAGACCTGGATCTCAATCACCCTGGACCCGGACCAGGTGGGGCAGACGGCGGGAGGCCAGAACACCCTCCCGGTCCAGGGCAGCAAGGCAGCCACCGCGGTGACCGCCTTGGCGCTGGTGGCGCTGGCCGGGGGACTGGCCGCGTCCATTGCCGGAAAGGTCGCGCGGTGGATCATCACCGTCCTTGTGGTCCTCGCCGCGGCCGGCATCATCGCCGCAGCCGCCACGGTGCTGGCTGATCCGCTGACCGCCGCGCAGGGCTCCATTGCTGCCGCCACCGGGGTCACCGGAAGCAGTGCCGGAGCGGAAGTGACGGCCTTCCCGGCCCTCGCCGTCGTCGCCGGTATCCTGTTGGCGCTGGGCGCGTTGCTGATCGTCCCGGCGGGCCGGTATTGGAAGTCGCGTACCAAATATGACGCGTCCACCTATGGCGCGTCTGCTGGCAGTTCCGCCGCGGTGGCAGGTCCGGTGGACGAAATCGACGGCTGGGACACGCTTTCGCGCGGCGACGATCCCACTTAGGCCGCCCCCGGCAGCCGAACGGCGCGACCCGCTTCGAGCGGCGCCCGGACCGCCGATGGGCAGGTCGCGGCCAAAAAATGGCAGAATGTAAGCAGTATTGATCCTGAGGAGATTCACATGAGCAAAGCACCCGCACCCGCGTCGAAATCCGCCACGGAATCCGCCGTGCACCACGGCGTTGACCACAGCCAGGATCTGGGCCACGGCAACAGCCCTGCAGCGTGGACCTGCGTGATCGTGATGCTGGTTGGCGCGCTGGTCTGCGCCATTGCCTTCGTTATCGCCAACACCCCCATCTTCATCGCCGGTGCCGCCGTTATGGTCATTGGCTTGATCCTTGGCTACGTCATGCGCAAGGCGGGCTACGGCGTCGAAGGCAGCAAGCTGAAGAGTACCGGCCACTGATGGCAACAGTTCTCGATGACATCAATGCCGGTGTCAGGGAGGATATGGAGTCCAGGAAGCGCCTCGTTTCCCTCGCGGAACTGAAGGATCTGGCCGCCGCCGCAGCGCCGGCACGTGACGCCTGGGCAGCCCTTGGCGGCCTATCCACACCGCGCGGCGAGCTCAAAGTCATCGCCGAAATCAAGCGGCGCAGTCCCTCCAAGGGGGACCTGGCTACCATCGTGGACCCGGCCTCACTCGCGGCGCAGTACGCCGACGGCGGTGCCGCCGTCATCAGTGTCCTCACCGAACAGCGGCGGTTCAATGGCTCGCTCGCTGACCTGGACGCAGTCCGCGCCCGGGTGGAGATTCCCCTGCTGCGCAAGGACTTCACGCTCGACGAATACCAGATCTGGGAGGCCCGTGCCCACGGCGCGGACCTGATCCTGCTTATCGTGGCGGCACTTTCCGACAACCAGCTCCGGGAGTTCAGCGCCCTCAGCCGGGAAATGGGCATGAACGTCCTGGTTGAGACGCACACGGTCGAGGAAATCAAACGTGCTGTTGCGGCGGAGGCGCGCATCATCGGCGTGAACGTCCGCAACCTCAAAACGCTCGACGTCGACCGTTCCGTTTTCGCGTCCCTCGCCGGCCTGATTCCCGCCGAAGCGCTGGTCGTCGCCGAATCCGGCGTCCGCGGTGTGGACGACGTGACGCACTACGCGGCGAGCGGCGCGAACGCCATCCTGGTGGGTGAAGCCCTGGTGAGCGATTCCACTCCCCGCGAGCGGATCGCCCAGTTCACGGCCGCCGGCGCTGCCGCCATCGCCGCCCGGGTCTAGTCCCGGCAACCGCCGGCCCTGGTGCCGGCGGCACAACACTTTTGCACGATCAACTGGAACAGGACGGTGAGACTGATGGTTGACGCACCCTCAGAGAACGCTGATAACAACGCCGCGGAGGCATTCCTGCAGGGCGGCTCGCTGAAGCACGCCCCGGGGCCATACTTCGGTGGCTATGGCGGACGCTGGATGCCAGAATCCCTCATCGCCGCCCTTGATGAGCTTGAGGACACCTTTGAAAAGGCCAAGGCCGATCCTGACTTCCTCGCCCAGATTGCGGAGCTGAACAAGAACTACTCCGGCCGTCCCTCACTGCTGACGGAGGCCAAGCGGTTTTCCGCACACGCCGGCGGAGCCAGGATCTTCCTCAAGCGGGAGGACCTTAACCACACCGGCTCGCACAAGATCAACAACGTGCTGGGGCAGGCGTTGCTGGCCAAGCGCATGGGCAAGACCCGCGTCATCGCGGAAACCGGTGCAGGGCAGCACGGCGTGGCCAGCGCCACGGCCGCCGCACTTCTCGGCCTCGAATGTGTTGTCTACATGGGCGCCGAAGACTGCCGCCGCCAGGCACTGAATGTCGCCCGCATGCAGCTGCTCGGTGCCACGGTGGTACCTGTGACCAACGGTTCCCAGACCCTCAAGGACGCTATCAACGACGCCCTCCGGGACTGGGTCAGCAACGTTGACACCACCCACTACCTGCTGGGCACTGCCGCCGGGGCGCACCCGTTCCCCGCCATGGTCCGGTTCTTCCACGAAGTCATCGGTGAGGAAGCCCGTGCCCAGATCCTGGAGCAGACCGGTAAGCTTCCCGACGCCGTATGCGCCTGCATCGGCGGCGGGTCCAACGCGATCGGCATCTTCCACGGCTTCCTCGATGACCCCGATGTGAAGATCTACGGCTTCGAGGCAGGTGGCGACGGCGTCGACACCGGTCGGCACGCAGCCACCATCACGCTCGGCAAGCCCGGCGTCCTCCACGGTGCTCGCTCCTACCTCATGCAGGACGACGACGGCCAGACAATCGAGTCCCATTCCATCTCCGCAGGCCTGGACTACCCGGGCGTCGGCCCGGAGCATGCCTACCTGGCCGATATCGGGCGGGTCAGCTACGAGCCCATCACCGACAGTGAAGCGATGGATGCGTTCAAGCTCCTGTGCAGGACTGAGGGAATCATCCCCGCCATCGAGTCCTCCCACGCCCTCGCGGGGGCCATCAAGGTAGGCAAGCGCCTGACCGAAGGGAAGGCCGATCCGTCCGAAACGGTGATCATCGTCAATCTTTCCGGACGTGGAGACAAAGACGTGGAGACCGCCGCGGAATGGTTCGACATGCTCGATGAGGAGGGCAAGGTCAAGGGCACCAACCTCTCCACCCGCAAGCCCAAGGGCCCCGCCGACCGGGCGGAAACTGAAGCCGTTCCTGCTGCCGTTGCAGACAAAACAGAGGACCACTGATGACTGAACAGACGGCCAGCAAGTCCGCCGCCGCCATCGACCGCGCCCGCGACGCCGGGCGCTCAGCCCTGGTCTGCTACCTGCCGGCAGGGTACCCGGACGTCCAGGCCACTATCGACGCCGGCATTGCCATGGCGAAGAATGGCGCGGACCTGATCGAAATCGGAATTCCCTACTCGGACCCGGTCATGGACGGTCCAGTCATCCAGGCGGCCACCACCGAGGCCATTGCCAACGGATTCCGCGTCGAGAGCGTGTTCGACGTTGTAGCCGGCATTACCGCAGCCACGGATGTTGCGGTGCTCGTGATGACCTACTGGAACCCTGTCCTCCGGATGGGCGTGGACGAGTTTTCGCGTAGGCTGGCCGAGGCCGGGGGAGCGGGGCTCATTACGCCGGATCTCATCCCGGATGAAGCGTCAGAGTGGTTCGCCGCGTCGGACAAGTACGGGCTGGACCGCGTGTTCCTCGTGGCACCGTCGTCCACACCGGAGCGCCTGGCCATGACGGTGAAGTCAAGCCGGGGCTTTGTGTACGCCGTCTCCGTCATGGGCGTCACGGGCACCCGCCAGGATGTCAGCAGCAGCGCTGAACAGCTCGTTGCCGACACTCATGCTGCCGGTGCCGAACGCGTGTGCGTGGGCCTCGGAGTGTCCAACGCCGGGCATGTCCGCGAGATTGCGGCCTACGCTGACGGCGTCATCGTGGGCACGGCGCTGGTTGCCGCCATCCGCGACGGCGGTGTCCCCGCCGTCGCAGATCTCACGCGTGACCTCAGCGTCGGACTCGCCAGGGAAGTAGCTTAGCCACCATGAAGATCCTCCTTCAGGCCGCCGCGCTGGTGCCGGCCAGTATCCCCAGCCCGGACTGGTCCGGCTTCGATATCCCGTTGCCATGGGGGACCCTGCGGATCCATGCCTATGCCCTGTGCATCCTGGCCGGAATTTTCGTGGGCCTGTGGCTTACCTCTGTCCGGTGGGCCCGGCGCGGCGCGCCCGACGGCAGCGTCTGGGACATCGTCATCTGGGCGATCCCGTTTGGCATCATCGGCGGACGCCTGTACCACGTGGTCTCGTCACCGGACCAGTACTTCGGGCCCGGCTTCGACGGGACAGGCGACCTCTGGCTGATCCCGCAGATCCAGCGGGGCGGCCTGGGCATCTGGGGTGCCGTAGTCCTGGGTGTCCTCGGCGCCTGGATCGGCTGCCGGCGTGCCGGTGTGAAGCTCGCGGCCTTCCTGGATGCCGCGGCACCCGGCCTCCTGCTGGCACAGGCCGTGGGCCGGTGGGGCAACTACTTCAACCAGGAGCTCTTCGGCGGCCCCACCACACTGCCTTGGGGACTTCAGATCGATCCGGACAACCCCAACTTCCCCGCCGGCACGCCAGCGGATACCCTGTTCCACCCCACGTTCCTGTATGAGTCGCTCTGGAACATTGCAGGTGTGCTGATCCTGCTCGCCCTGGACCGTCGGTTCAACTTCCGGCGTGCCCGGCTCTTCTGGCTCTACGCCATGTACTACACCCTGGGTCGGGTATGGATCGAAGCGATGCGCATCGACGAGGCTGAGCAGATCAACCTCTTTGGCATCACTACCAGGCTCAACGTCTGGACCAGCATCTTTGTGTTGGTCGCCGCCCTCATCATCTTCATCGTGTTGGGCCGAAAGGGGCGGCCGGTGCCGGACACCCCCTACTTGGACGGACATATTCCGGTTGCCGACGTGGCTCCAGTGCAACATGACGACGACGGGGAACCGCCCCGCGCGGCCGCTGCCATTGCTGTCCACGATTCGGATGACCATGTCTCAGATAGTGAATCGCGTGATAATCTGCCTGATAACCAAAATGGTTCCGGAAATCCTTCCACCCCAACGGAAGAGGAACCGGCGTCCAAGGGCGGCAACAAGCCCGTCACCGAATCGCCGGAGACCGGAAATTCCCGCCACAAGGCAACGGAATCCGCGCCGGAGGCTGGCACAAGCAAGTAGTACGCCAGCACGGCAGGGCAGCAGAGTCACCGCTCGGAGCGCCCACACACCACAGCGTCGTGGCAACAGGGCCCGACTGGGCAGCATAGAGCTGCTGACCGGTCAAGCCCGGGTCAGGGGCCTGCGTAACTGTTCGTTCAGCAGGCCTGTCTGGCCTACAATTTCCAATAAATAAACACTTTGTTGTGCCCATCACACAGGCGCTGAGAAGTGGGGCCAACGGTGTCCCTTCCATACGTACGATCTCGAGGAAGGACGTCTTCAATGACCCATCTTCATAGCCCACGCTGGTCCGAAAAAATAGGATCTGACGGCCCCGTCTCTCCGTTTAAGCGCTTCGCTGCGCTGCCGGAGGCCCGGGGTCTATACAACCCAGAAAACGAAAAAGATGCGTGTGGCCTTGCGATCATCGCCACGCTCCGCGGCGAGCCGGGCTACGACATCGTGGACGCCGCGCTTACGGCCCTGCGCAATCTCGAGCACCGTGGTGCTGTCGGCGCAGACGAAGGCACCGGTGACGGTGCCGGACTCCTGATGCAGATCCCGGATGAGTTCTTCCGTGCCGTCACCGAATTCGAACTTCCTGCGCCCGGCCAGTTCGTGGCGGGAACCGCCTTCCTGCCGGCAGAGCAGCTAGAGGCCGACGCCGCCAAGGCAGGCATTGAAGGCCTGGCCGCCGATGAGGGCCTCACCGTCCTGGGCTGGCGCGAAGTGCCCATCGTGGCAGACCTGGTGGGCGCCATGGCCCGCGCCTGCATGCCGTATTTCTCCCAGCCTTTCCTCGCCTCGGCAACCGGCGAGAAGATGGACCGCAATGAGCTCGACGCCCGTGCCTGGCGGATCCGCAAGCGTGCCCAGAACAAGTTCGGTGTCTACTTCCCGTCCCTGTCTTCCCGCACCATTGTCTACAAGGGCATGCTCACCACCGCCCAGCTGGAGCCGTTCTACCCGGACCTCTCCGATAAGCGCTTTAAGACCAAGCTGGCCATTGTCCACTCGCGCTTCTCCACCAACACGTTCCCGTCCTGGCCGCTGGCCCAGCCTTTCCGCACCATCGCCCACAACGGTGAAATCAACACGGTCAAAGGCAACCGGAACTGGATGCGTGCCCGCCAGTCCCAGCTCGCCAACCCGCTGCTGGGGGATTCCCCCGAAGAGCTTTACCCCATCTGCACGCCCGGCGCGTCCGACTCCGCGTCCTTTGATGAGGTAGCTGAACTGCTCTGGCTCTCCGGCCGGCCCATCACGCACTCGATCATGATGATGATCCCCGAGGCCTGGGAAAACCACGCCACCATGGATCCGGCACGGCGTGCCTTTTACGAATACCACTCCATGCTCATGGAGCCGTGGGACGGCCCCGCCGCCGTATCGTTCACCGACGGCAACCTGGTGGGCGCCACCCTAGACCGCAATGGCCTGCGCCCCGGACGCTACTGGATCACCGAGGATGGCCTGATCGTCTTTGCCTCCGAGGTGGGCGTGATCGACGTCGAGCCCTCCAAGGTGGTTAGGAAGGGCCGCGTTTCGCCGGGCAAGATGTTCCTGGTGGACACTGACGCCGGCCGCATCATCGACGACGAAGAGGTCAAGGCCGAAATGGCCGCGGCGAACCCGTGGGCCGAATGGGTCAAGGACAACCTGATCGACCTCAACGAGCTTCCCGAGCGTGAGCACGTGGTCCACACGGCTGCGTCGGTGAATATCCGCCAGCGGACGTTCGGCTATACCACTGAAGAGCTGAAGATCCTGCTGGGCCCAATGGCCCGCACCGGCGCCGAACCGCTGGGCGCGATGGGCTCTGACACCCCGGTGGCGGTGCTGTCCAAGCGCCCCCGCCTGCTCTTTGACTACTTTGTGCAGTCCTTCGCCCAGGTCACCAACCCGCCGCTGGACGCGATCCGCGAAGAGCTGGTCACGTCGCTGACCTGCGCCATCGGTCCCAACGGCAACCTCCTGGACACCAAGAGGGTACGGCAGCCGCAGATTTCGCTGCCGTTCCCCGTCATCAACAACGACCAGTTGGCCAAGATCGCGAACATTGAATCGCCCGCCGGCGACAAGGTGGCGATGAAGGTCCGAGGGCTGTACCGGCCTGAAGGCGGCGAATCCGCGCTGCGTGCCCGGCTCACCGAAATCTGCGAGCAGGTGTCCGGTGCCATCAACCGCGGCGTGCAGTACGTAGTGCTTTCCGACCGCGACTCCAACGCCCAGTGGGCGCCGATTCCGTCGCTGCTGCTGGTCAGCGCCGTGCACCACCACCTGCTGCGCAGCGCCAACCGCACCAAGACCGCTTTGGTGGTTGAGGCCGGCGACGTCCGCGAAACGCACCATGTGGCGGTCCTGATCGGCTATGGCGCGTCAGCAGTCAACCCATACCTCGCCATGGAATCCGTGGAGCAGCTCATTTCCACCGGCGACGTGGTGGGGGTTACCCCGCAGGACGGCGTCTACAACCTTATCAAGGGCCTCGGCAAGGGCGTCCTGAAGATCATGTCCAAGATGGGCATCTCCACGGTGGCCTCATACACTGGCGCGCAGACGTTCGAGGCCCTCGGCCTTGGACAGGACCTGGTGGACGAGTTCTTCGCCGGCACGCATTCCCAGCTGGGCGGCGTGGGCCTGGATGTCATTGCCGCTGAGGTTTCGGCGCGGCACCAGATGGCCTACCCGGAAGGCGGCATCGAGCAGCCGCACCGCCCGCTGCTGGGCGGCGGCGAATACCAGTGGCGCCGCGACGGCGAGCCGCACCTCTTCAACCCGGAGACTGTCTTCCGGTTGCAGCACGCCACGCGTGAGCGCCGTTACGACATTTTCAAGGCCTACACCAAGGGTGTGGATGACCAGTCCGAGAACCTGATGACCCTGCGTGGGCTGCTTAAGTTCAAGGACAACCGTCCCGCCGTGCCGTTGGAGGAAGTGGAGCCCGTCTCCAGCATCGTGAAGCGCTTCTCCACCGGCGCCATGAGCTACGGGTCCATCTCGAAGGAAGCCCACGAGACCCTCGCGATCGCCATGAACCAGTTGGGCGGCAAGTCCAACACCGGCGAAGGCGGCGAGGACGTGGACCGTCTGCTGGATCCGAAACGGCGCTCTGCGGTCAAGCAGATCGCGTCCGGCCGGTTCGGCGTCACCAGCCTGTACCTGACCAACGCCGACGACATCCAGATCAAGATGGCGCAGGGTGCCAAGCCCGGCGAAGGCGGCCAGCTCATGGCGCAAAAGGTGTACCCGTGGGTTGCCCGGACACGCCACTCCACGCCCGGCGTCGGCCTCATTTCGCCGCCCCCGCACCACGACATCTACTCCATCGAGGACCTCGCGCAGCTCATCTACGATGCGAAGCGCGCCAACCCCTCGGCCCGTGTCCACGTCAAGCTCGTCTCCGAAGTTGGGATCGGCACGGTGGCATCGGGTGTCACCAAGGCAAAGGCCGACGTCGTACTAGTCTCCGGACATGACGGCGGCACCGGCGCGTCCCCGCTCAACTCGCTCAAGCATGCGGGTGTGCCGTGGGAGCTGGGACTCGCGGAGACCCAGCAGACGCTGATGCTCAACGGCCTGCGCGACCGCGTCGTGGTGCAGGTGGATGGCCAGCTCAAGACGGGCCGCGACGTTGTTATCGCTGCCCTGCTCGGCGGGGAGGAGTTCGGCTTCGCCACCGCTCCCTTGGTGGTGGAAGGCTGCATCATGATGCGCGTCTGCCACCTGGACACCTGCCCGGTGGGTGTGGCAACCCAGAACCCCGAACTGCGTGCCCGCTTCAGCGGCAAGCCCGAATTCGTGGTCAACTTCTTCGAATTCCTGGCCGAGGAAGTCCGCGAAATCCTCGCGGAACTCGGCTTCCGGACCATCGAGGAGGCCATTGGCCACGCCGAAGTTCTGGACGCCCGCGAAGCGATCAACCACTGGAAGGCCGACGGCCTGGACCTGGACCCGATCCTCCACGGCCTTGAGTTCGACGACGACGCCCCGCTGCGCAACCTCACCTCGCAGAACCATGAACTGGACAAGCACTTTGACCAGCGTCTGATCACCATGGCCACCGAGGCACTGACCGACCGCACACCGGTGAAGATCGCCGTGGACGTCATCAACACTGACCGCTCGGTGGGCACGATGCTCGGCCACACGGTGACCAAGACGTTCAGCACCGACCTGCTGGCGCCGGACACAATCGATATCACCCTGACCGGCACCGCAGGACAGTCGTTGGGTGCGTTCCTGCCCGCCGGCATCACGCTGCGCCTGTTCGGCGACTCGAACGACTACGTGGGCAAGGGCCTTTCCGGCGGACGGATTATTGTCCGGCCGGACCGCACCAACGTGTTCACGGCCGAAGCAAATGTCATTGCCGGCAACGTGATTGGCTACGGCGCCACCAGCGGTGAGATATACCTTCGCGGCCAGGTGGGCGAACGCTTCCTGGTCCGCAACTCCGGAGCCACGGCTGTTGTTGAAGGCATCGGCGACCACGGCTGCGAATACATGACCGGCGGTCAGACCCTGATCATCGGGCGGACCGGACGCAACTTCGGTGCAGGCATGTCCGGCGGTACCGCCTACGTTCTGGACCTGCGGACCACCCGGGTGAACAAGGATGCCTTGCAGTCCGGTGAGCTCCAGCTTATGGAACTCGACGCCGAAGACCGCGACATTGTCCACGGCCTGCTGGTCAAGCATGTTGAGGAAACGGAATCCCTGCACGCTGCCCGCCTGCTGGAGAACTTCGACGACACTGCTGCCCGTATTACCAAAGTTCTGCCCCGCGATTACGCGGCAGTCCTGCAAACCCGCCTTGACGCCATTGAAGAGGGCCTTGACCCCGATGGCGAAGAAGTTTGGGCTCGAATCCTGGAGGTAACCGGTGGCTGATCCACGCGGATTTCTTAAAGTACGCCAGCGTGAAACCCAGCCACGCCGCCCTGTTCCGGTCCGCATCATGGACTGGAAGGAAGTTTACGAGGCTCAGGAAAAGGGTGTCCTGAAGGCCCAGGCCGGGCGTTGCATGGACTGCGGCGTGCCGTTCTGCCACCAGGGCTGCCCGCTGGGCAACCTTATTCCCGAGTGGAACGACCTCACCTGGCGGGACAAGGGGGAGGAAGCGATTGAGCGGTTGCATGCCACCAACAACTTCCCCGAGTGGACCGGCCGGCTCTGCCCGGCACCGTGTGAGGCGTCCTGCGTGCTGGGAATCAACCAGCCTGCCGTGACCATCAAGCAGGTTGAAGTGTCCATCATCGACGAAGCCTGGGACAGCGGTTGGGTTAATCCGTTGCCGCCGACGCGCCTGACCGGAAAGACGGTGGCCGTCGTCGGTTCCGGCCCCGCAGGCCTCGCCGTCGCGCAGCAGCTCACCCGGGTGGGCCACACCGTGGCTGTCTACGAGCGCGACGACAAGATCGGTGGCCTCCTCCGGTACGGCATCCCCGACTTCAAGATGGAGAAGGAGCAGGTTGACCGCCGGGTCGAGCAGATGAAAACGGAAGGCACCCGCTTCCGCACCGGCGTCGCCGTGGGTACAGACGTGACGTGGGAGCAGTTGCGCCGCCGCTACGACGCAGTCGTGGTTGCTACCGGCGCCACCGTGCCGCGGGACCTGCCCATCCCGGGCCGCGACCTTGACGGTGTGCACTACGCCATGGATTACCTGGTGCCTGCCAACCGCGTTGTCGCGGGGGAGACCGTGGAGAACCAGATCCACGCCAAGGGCAAGCATGTGGTGATCCTGGGCGGCGGCGACACTGGCGCTGACTGCCTCGGCACCGCGCACCGCCATGGAGCCGCTTCGGTGACCACGCTGGCCATCGGCAAGCAGCCGCCGCCGGAACGTGCCGGGCACCAGCCCTGGCCGACGTTCCCCACCCTGTTCGAAATGGCAAGCGCGCACGAGGAGGGTGGCGAACGTACGTACCTCGCCTCCACCGTGGAGTTCGTGGGCGAAAATGGCAAGCTCACCGGCGTGAAGGTTGCCGAGACGGAATTCGTGGATGGCAAGCGGCTCCCCAAAGCCGGTACCGAGCGGGTCATCCCGGCGGACCTGGTCTTCCTGTCCCTGGGTTTCACCGGAGCCGAACCTGCCGGGATCACCGAGCAGGTCAGCGCCGAATTCGACGGCCGCGGCAACGTGGCCCGCGACGGTTACTACATGACCAACACCGAGGGAGTCTTTGTGGCCGGTGACGCCGGCCGCGGACAGTCGCTCATTGTGTGGGCTATCGCCGAGGGCCGCGCCTGCGCTGCCGCCGTGGACAAGTTCCTCATGGGCAGCACCATCCTGCCGGCGCCCGTGGCCCCGACGGACCGTGCCATCACTCTCCTATGACGTCCGTTCAGTTCGCCGCGTGTTCACTTCCACAACAACTCAATCAATGCAGCACACTATTAGGGTAGGTATATGAGACGCGCTAAGATTGTGGCCACGTTTGGCCCGGCAATTGCCAGCTTTGAAAACACTCTCGCCGTGCTGGAAGCGGGCGTCGATGTGGCCCGCATGAACATGAGCCACGGCGACTATTCCGTACACGACAACACCTATGAGAATGTCCGCAAGGCCGCAGCCCAGCTGAGCAAGCCGGTGGCGATCATGGCCGACCTGCAGGGCCCGAAGATCCGCCTGGGCCGGTTTGTGGATGGCCCGCACGCCCTCTCCGCGGGTGACATTTTCACCATCACCACTGAGGATGTTCCAGGCACAAAGGACATCTGCTCCACCACGCTCAAGAGCCTTACCGAGGACGTCAACGTGGGCGATGCCCTGCTGATCGACGACGGCAAGGTCGCCCTGCGGGCCATCGAGGTGGACGACGTCAAGGTGGTTACCGTGGTAACCGTCGGCGGGATGGTGTCCAACAACAAGGGCATCAACCTTCCTGGCGTTGCCGTCAACGTACCGGCCCTGAGCGAAAAGGACGAGGACGATCTCCGCTGGGCCATGCGCCGCGGCGTTGACATGGTTGCCTTGTCGTTCGTCCGCGACGCATCAGACATTTCCCGTGTGCACGAGATCATGGACGAAGAGGGCCGCCGTGTGCCTGTTATCGCCAAAATCGAAAAGCCGCAGGCCGTGGAGCAGCTCCACGAAATCATTGATGCCTTCGACGCGATCATGGTTGCCCGTGGCGACCTGGGTGTGGAACTTCCCCTCGAGGAGGTGCCGATCGTACAGAAACGCGCCATTGAACTGGCACGCCGCTGGGCCAAACCGGTCATCGTGGCCACGCAGGTCCTTGAGTCGATGATCGACAACCCGCGCCCCACCCGGGCGGAAGCCTCTGACTGCGCCAACGCCGTCCTTGACGGTGCAGACGCAGTTATGCTCTCAGGCGAGACCAGCGTGGGCAAGTACCCGATCGAAACCGTCAAGGTTATGGCCCGGATCATTGAATCCACCGAAGTCCACGGCCTGGAACGCGTTCCTCCGCTGGGGACCAAGCCCAAGACCCGTGGTGGCGCCATCACCCGCGCCGCCGTCGAAATCGCTGACCAGCTGGAGGCCAAGTACATTTGTACCTTCACCCAGTCCGGCGACTCCGCACGGCGTCTTTCGCGCCTGCGCCCCATCAGGCCCGTGTTCGCCTTCACCCCGGTGGAGCACGTTTGGAACCAGTTGGCGCTGACGTGGGGCATCCAGCCGGTGCTGGTTCCCATGGTGGGCCACACTGACGAGATGACCGCACAGGTTGACCGCAGCCTGCTGGAAATGAAACTGGTGGAAGACGGCGACATGGTGATCATTGCCGCCGGTTCCCCTCCCGGAAAGGCCGGTTCCACCAACATACTGAAGGCGCACAGGGTGGGCGACGACGCCGACACTGCAGGCTTCGGCGAAAGTGGAGCGCCCCGGGATAAGCTCGGCCCCTGGCCGACGTCCTAACAAAACTGCCCGGTGGTTGAGCCTATTGATGCCCGGCTGGCTCAACGCCAGGGCTTCGGATTAAACGGAAGAACCCCTGCCGACTGGCAGGGGTTCTTCCGTTTATCTGGAGTCCTAGTTGACCTGGTTGATGATGGTCTCGGCGACTTCGCGCATGCTGAGGCGTCGGTCCATGGAGGTCTTCTGGATCCAGCGGAATGCTTCCGGCTCCGTCAGGCCCATCTTGGTGGTGAGGAGGCTCTTCGCGCGCTCCACGAGCTTGCGGGTGGCGAACTGCTCCTGCAGGTCCGATACCTCACTTTCGAGGGCCTTGATTTCCTCGTGGCGGGAGAGGGCAATTTCCAGGGCAGGGATGAGGTCGGCCGGGGTGAAAGGCTTGACCACATAAGCCATGGCGCCGGCGTCGCGGGCACGCTCCACGAGTTCCTTCTGGCTGAACGCGGTCAGCAGAACCACGGGGGCGATTCGGGCCTTGACGATCTTCTCCGCCGCGGTGATGCCATCCATAACCGGCATCTTGACGTCCATGAGGACGAGGTCGGGCTTGAGTTCCTCGGCGAGCTGCACGGCCTTCTCGCCGTTGTCTGCTTCGCCCACAACGTCGTACCCTTCGCCGCGCAGGATCTCGATGATGTCGAGGCGGATGAGGGTTTCATCCTCGGCTACAATGACGCGGCGCGCCGGTTGGGAAGTGGGTTTTGACTCCGTCTGTTCAGTCACGGGATCTCCTTGAAATGGTACGGCGGGAACATCACCATTTTAGGTGCGCCCGCGGCCGTACTTTTAACTGCATGGTCTGTTGCGGCATCAGCGGCGCGATTCTGGAATTTAGCCTATCTGCATGTAGAGTAATTCCGCATACGTGAAGCGATCGCGTTGCTCACAATCATTAGTGGGCGTACCGGTCAGCACCACGTATTCCGCGCCCGAGTGGCGGAATTGGCAGACGCGCCGCACTCAAAATGCGGTATCGAAAGGTGTGTGGGTTCGAGTCCCACCTCGGGCACAGTGCGTCCCCTGGTCAGGGGTTTATTGGTGTTTTTCCGTGTGCACATTGTGCACACTCTGGCCTCTGATCCGATGCGGGTGTGTGGGGTCCCGGAAAGACCTATTTGGTTGTCTAGGGGAGCGGCTGCCTACGGCGGACCGGGTACCGCCCCGCGGGGTCTCTGCTGGGAGTTCATCCTCGTTCGTCCTTCCGTTGGGTTTTCGCGGTCACCACTTCATGATGGCCGGGGCCGCTTACAACACGACTTGCTGAGTATTCGTAGATCGGCCCAAGGTTGCGGCTCGTCCAGAAATTTCCGCCATGATGTATGAGGACGTTAATCGCTCGTCATGCCAGCTCCCGCTTGCGACATCAATTGCGTGATCGCCGCGGACCGTTAAGGTACTCTCTAGCGTTCGTGGGTGTTTGCCTCGTTTCGGGCGCCGGCGCGGGGTTCCAACCCGATGGCTTCGTAGCATTGGTCGATTAGTTCCATGGTTTGGACGGCGTCGTCGCTGTCTGTGGGCATAGGGATTCCGTGCCGGATCAGGGCGGCGAAAGCGTCCAGCTGATAGGTGTACGAGGATCTTGTGCCCATGCGCTCGATCCGTTGGCCGTCAGTTGTTCTCACCTCGAGGCTGTCATCGGTATGAGGGAGGATGAAATTTGCCACGGTGGCTTGTCCCTCGCTTCCGATGGCGCGGTAGCTCATTTGGGCGTGGGTCCCGTTCATATTGCATCGTGCCGTTGCGGTGATTCCGGAGGGGTAGACCAGGTTAGCGTCAACCCATTCGTCCATACCGGGCAGGCCGGTCCGTTCGGCTCCCCGGGCGTTGACGAGGGTGGGATTCCCGCCTGCCAGGGAGGCCATCGCCCGAATAGCGTGGAGGCTGTAGCAGCCCAGGTCCATGAGTGCACCGCCCGCGAGTGGCAGTGACCACCGGGGGTCTTCGGGCGGCGGGGGCGGAATCATCACCATAGTTTCCACACGCTGGAGCTCGCCGAGTTCCCCGGAGGCGACCAGTTCGTGGAGTCTCTTCGTGACAGGGTGGTAAAGATAGTGGAAGCCGTCGACGACCTTGACGCCCGCGCGCTTGCCTGCGTCCCGCACTTCTCTGGCTTCTGCTGCGTTTGCGGCGAACGGTTTCTCTGACAGGACGTTTTTTCCCGCGGCGATGGCCGCCAGGTTCCATCGTGCGTGCAACGAGTTGGCCAGCGGGTTGTAGACCGCTTCGATCTCCGGGTCATTGACAAGATCTTCGTAGGAGCCGAGTACCCGTTCGACGCCGTACCGGTCGGCAAAGTCCTGTGCCCGGTCCCGGTCCCGGGCTGCGACGGCCACCAGCCGCGCACCTGTCAGCCTGGCAGGTTCAATGATGGATGTCGGGCTGACTCGGGACGCTCCCAGGATGCCGATGCGCAGCGGTGCTTCTTCTGGATCCATCTGCGGAGTCCTTTCTGGTTTCCGATGTCGCCTTCGCCCCGCCGTATTGGTCACAGCGCGTCCCGGCCCGGCGAGCTACTGCTTGAACGCGGCGTCGAAGGAGGTGTTCGACGCCGGGAAGTCGAACCTTTTGAGCGCGGCGAGGGCCTCGGGGGCGCCGTGGAGGCGGTCCATGCCGGCGTCTTCCCATTCGACGGAGATGGGTCCGTCGTAGCCGATGGCGTTGAGGGCGCGGAAGGACGATTCCCAGGGCACGTCGCCGCGGCCGGCGGAGACGAAGTCCCAGCCACGGCGCGGATCGCCCCAGGGCAGGTGCGAGCCCATGACGGTGTTCCGGCCGGTGGGGCGCAGCTTCGTGTCCTTGCAGTCCACGTGGTAGATCCGGTTCTTGAAGTCCCAGATGAAGGAGACCGGGTCGATGCCCTGCCACATGAAGTGGGACGGGTCCCAGTTCAGCCCGAAGGCCTCGCGGTGGCCGATCGCCTCGAGGGTGCGGACGGTGGTCCAGTAGTCGTAGGCGATTTCGGAGGGGTGGACTTCGTGGGCGAAGCGGACGCCGCATTCGTCGAAGACGTCAAGGATGGGATTCCACCGGTCCGCGAAGTCCTGGTAGCCGGCCTCGATCACCTTCTCCGGGACGGGCGGGAACATCGCGACGTACTGCCAGATGGAGGAGCCGGTGAATCCGACCACGGTGTCCACGCCCAACGCGCGCGCGAGCCGGGCGGTGTGTTTCATTTCCTCCGCGGCCCGCTGGCGGACACCTTCGGGGTCCCCGTCGCCCCAGACCTTGGACCCGACGATGGCCTCGTGCCTGAAATCGATGGGGTCATCGCAGACGGCCTGGCCCTTGAGGTGGTTGGAGATGGCCCAGACGTTGAGGTTGTACTTCTCCAGCACCGCGAGTTTGGACTCGACATAGCCGGGCTCGTCCCAGCGCCATGCGTCCAGGTGGTTGCCGGAGACAGCGATTTCCAGGCCGTCGTAGCCCCAGCCGGAGGCCAGGCGTGCGACTTCCTCGAAGGGGAGGTCGGCCCACTGGCCGGTGAAGAGGGTATACGGGCGGGGCATGTCAGGCTCCTTGGCTACTGGATTGTTCGGTTTTGGTCGGATCCTCGGTTTCGGGCCGGTGCGTTCGGATCAAACGTTGTCGGTCCGGCTGTGGCAGTGCTTGCTGCCATGTCGGATTTCCGTTCGTCAGGTCGGGGGGCTCAGAGGGCTTGGGCATTTTTCATGCACTCCCTGACGTAGACGTCGGACGCGCGAAGGTGTTCGCCGATTTTTTCGAAGCTCCATCCCTGCGTTCCGTGGCATTTGAGGCTGGCGACGCCTTCGTACCCGACACGGCGCAGTGTTCCCAGCATCACGGAATGGTCAAGTGTTCCGTCAGGGCGAGGAAGTTGCTGGTCTGCGGGGCCGAAGTTCAGCCCGTCGGTACCGTGGCGGTAGGCGCGGTCGATGTCCCAGATGTAGTAGTAGAAGAGCCGTTTGCGTTCGGCGAGGAACGTGATCGCTTCGCTGATGGTGTCCTGCATCACCCACAGGTGCGGGGGGGCGATGCAGACGCCGAGGTAGGGGTCGTCGATGTCGCGGATGAGCCGTTTCATCTGCGCGAGAGTGTCCACGCCTTCGTCCCAGCGCTGGTCTTCGTTGGCACCGGATTCGAAATCGGCGGCGAACGGCACGGTGAGATGGTTTTCGACCGCGATCCGGACTCCGCGGCGCGCTCCTGCTTCGACGATGGGTGGCAGGAAGGTGGAGACGAAGTCGGGGTAGTTGGCTTCGCAGTCGAAGATGAGGGTGTCGATTCCGAGGTCTGCGGCGAAATCGACGCGTTCGAGGATTTCGTCCTGGGTCTTTCCGTAGACGGTGAGGCCGCAGGGTTTGACCCCGTATTTGTCCAGCACTCCGAGGATTTTGCCGGGGTCATCTCCCGGGTTGACGTGGTGGGCCAGCGGTGCGGCGGAGGACCAGAGGTTGACTTCCTTGAAGCCGATGTCGGCAAGGTCGCGGATCGAGTCTTCGAAGCCGTGGTCGTGGTAGGGGACGAGCTCGGCGGCGTATCTGAACATGGGTTCTCTCCTTCGGAGGGTGTGACGGGTTGGAGGTCTACCAGACGAAGACGGCTTTTTCGGTTTCGCGCTGGTCGAAGGCGCGGAAGGCTTCCTCGGCCTGGTCGATGGGAAAGTCGTGACTGATGAGTTTTTCGACCGGGATTTTCTGGTCGATGACGAGGCGGACGATTTCTTCCCAGTCGCTGATGGGGAAGTACCAGCCGCCGACGACGGTGAGCAGTTTTCTTAGCAGCTGGTCGCTGGGGTTGATTTGCGTGGCCCGCGACTCACCGACGAACGCGACGGCTCCGAGCTTGGCGGCGGCGTCCAGGGCAGAGTTCTGCCCGGCGGGGTTGCCGGAACAATCGATGCAGACGTCCGCTCCGCGGCCCTGGGTGAGGTCCCGGATCTGCTGGACGGCGTCGGCTGTTGTGCTGTTGATGACGGCGTCCGCGCCGAGTGAGCTGGCTTGTTCGAGCCGGTGGTCGATGACGTCGACCGCGATGACGCGGGCGCCGAAGGCCTTGCCGATGAGTACTGCGGCGGATCCCATTGGTCCCATGCCGAAGACGGCGAGGGTTTTTCCGCCGGCCACGCCGAGCTGCTTCTGCACGTGGTACTGGCTGCCGACCATGTCGGTCATCACCGCCCCGGCGCGGAAGCTGAGTTCGTCGGGGAGCTGAAGACAGTTGCGTTCGGGCAGCACGAAGTAGTCGGCGTCACCGCCGTGGACGTCGAAACCGAAGCATTTCCACTGATCACACAGCATCATGTAGCCGCTGAGGCAGTATTCGCAGAATCCGCAGCCCAGGGCGAGGTAGCCGGCGACGCGGTCGCCTTCTTTGACGTGGGTCACGGCGTTTCCGACCTTGACGACTTCGCCGGCTGCCTCGTGCCCGGGTATCACCGAACCGTGGCCGGCGCCTTCGCCGCCGACGATCGGGGTGCCGTAGTAGATGCTCATGTCGCTGCGGCAGATCGCGGAGGCACGGGTCCGTACCAGCACCTCATGCGGTCCCGGCTCCGGGACGTCGCGTTCTACGACGGTGACTCGTTTGTCACCGGGGAGGATGACTGCTTTCATCTTTTCTTCTCCAATACTCATTTATTTGACTGCACCGAAGGTGAGCCCTGCGACCATCTGGCGGCGCAGCACGACCATGAGGACCAGGATGGGCGCGACGATCAGGGTCGCGGCGGCGGTGATGTTGCCCCAGTCCGTGCCGTACATACCGGTGAACTGCTGCAGGCCCACCGGAGCGGTCTTCGCTCCGCTGCGGGTCAGGGACAGGGCGAACAGGAATTCGTTCCAGGACAGGACGATGGTCAGTACGGCGGCCGTCGCGACGGACGGCACGAGCAGGGGCCAGATGATCCGGCGGAGCACGTCCCATGTCGAGGCCCCGTCGACCATGGCGGCTTCCTGGATCTCATAGGGCAGCTGCAGGATCGAACTGCGCAGGATCCAGACCACGATGGGCAGGTTGAAGGCAGCGTACGGGATGATCAGGGCCGGGTAGGTGTCCATGAGCCCGAGCTTGCCGGCGAAGACGAAGACCGGGATGACGGCGACGATGGGCGGAAACATGTAGGTCGACAGGATCCAGGATGAGAGCCCCTTGCCGGCGCGGAAATCCCTCATGGTCAGGGCATATGCGGCCGGGACCCCCACGACGATGGCCAGCGCGGTGGCACCGAGACTGACGATTGCACTGTTGGTGAGCAGCTGACCGAAGCTCTCAGATTTGCCGCCGCCGGCTGACAGTACGGAGGCGTAGTTGTCCAGAGTGGGCTGGAAGATCCATGCCGGGGGGATCTGGTTGGCGATCCCGGCCGGCTTGATGGAGGTGATGAACATGAACAGCAGCGGCACAAGGCCGACCAGGAGCCATGCCCACAGAAAGGTGCGTCCGACGATGACGCGTGCCACGGCACCGCCGCGGCTGGTTGATGATGTCGTTGTCATTACATTTCCTCAGGGTCTGACCGGCGGCCGATGATGCGCAGCATGAAGGGGATAAGGAGGGAGAGGATGATCAGGAAGACCACGCCCAGGGCGCAGGCGAGACCGACGTTGAAGCTTTGAAGGCCGACGCGGAATATGCCCAGGTTGATGATTTCGGTGGATTCCCCGGGACCGCCGCCGGTCAGGATCTTGAAGGAATCGAAGGTTTTGAAGGCCTGGATGGTCCGCAGCACGGCCGCGATGGCAATGAACGGAACCATTGCCGGAAAGGTGATGTACCGGAACATCTGCCATGGGGTCGCTCCGTCGACCATGGCTGCTTCCCGGGGTTCCCCGGGCAGGGACTGAAGCCCCGCCATCAGGATCAGGGCGATGAACGGGGTCCACTGCCACATGTCGAGAATGACCAGGACGATCCATGCCGATGTCGGATCCCCCAGCAGGTCGATGCCTTTGGGGAATCCGAAGACGCCGAGGTAGTAGCCTACCCACCCGTAGTTGGGGTTCAGCAGCTGCTTGAAGACCATGGCCGCGACCGCCGGCGTGACGGCGAACGGCAGCAGCATGAGCGCGGCCCCGACTTTGTTGGCGCGGGTCTGGGCCGCTAGCGGGAGTGCCAGGGCGAAGCCCAGGATCATCTCCAGGATTACCGCGACCGCGACGAAGCCGAACGTGATCAGGAATGCGTGCTGGACCGAGGCATTGGTGACCGCCGTGATGAAGTTGTCCAGTCCGACGAATTTGCCCACGCCCCCGAGGATCTTGTCGTTGCGGAAGGCCGAGTAGAAGATAAAAATGGCCGGGGCCACCGTCATCAGCAGCAGGACAAACATGGCCGGGGCCATGTAGACCCACGGGGTCGAACGTTTTTTCCAGGTCAGCGGCTTCCTGCCGTGCGGGCCGGCCGTGGCACGGCCGGCCGCGCGGCTCGAAGCGTCAACCGTCAAGGTCGCATCCAATGGTGCGGCGGTTGCTTTCATAATCGATACTCCTTGGGCGACCTTGAGCGGTCCGATGGGTTAGTAGCCGGCCGATTTAAGGAGGGCCGAGACCTTCTCCGACGCGGACTTGAGGGCGTCCGATGGCGAGGAAGCGCCGGTTGCGGCGTTGTTCACCGCGACGGCCACCTCGTGGCTGACTTCGGTGTAGTTGGTCAACCGTGCACGGCCCACGCCTTCTGCGAGGGATTTTCCGAGGGTGTCGTAGAAGGGTGCGAGGGGGTTATCGCTCTTGATGCCGGCAAAGACGGAGGTCCGGCTGGGGTGCAGGGACTTGGCGGTCATCGTCGTTTGCTGCTCGGCGGCGGTCAGCCAGCTGATCCCCTGGTAGGCCCATTCTTTGTTCTTGGAATTCTTGTTGACGCTCAGCATCCAGGTCCCGAAGTGGGGTCCGGCGGCCTTCGCGCTGGGCACCGGGGCGTAGCCGATGGTGCCGCCCTTGACGTTGTCACCGAGCTTCAGGTCGTGGTAGTTGATCGTCATGGCGGTCAGCCCGCTGCCGAACGATTCGGCGGTTGTACCCCAGTCCGCTGACGTGCTGCCCGGGGGCACGTGCCCGCTTTGCGCCAGCTTGGCGTAGTAGTCCAGTGCCTGGGTTCCTTCGGGGGTGTTGAACGTGGGCTTGCCGTTCTGGTCCGCCAGGGTCCCGTCTCCGCCCTGGGAGGCGAGCAGGGTCTTGAAGTCATCAGTGGCCCAGTCGCCTACCCCTGCCATGACCGTGGTGCCGTAGAGCTTCTTGTCGGGCTGGGTGAAGAACTCTGCCACCTGGGCGTAGTCGTCCCATGTCTTCGGGACCGTAAGGTCCTTGCCGTACTTGGCTTTGAAGTTCGCCTTCTGGGCCGGGTCGTTGAACAGGTCGCTGCGGTAGGCCATGACGGCCACGTTCGACTGGATCGGCATCCCGTACACGTCGAATCCGGCATTCTTGATCGCGGAGGCGTCGGGCTTTGCCGTGGAATCCGGGTAGCGTTTGATCGGGGAATCAGCATTATAGACGGCCGTGTCGTAGAACACCTTGGGGATGAAGTCGCCCACGTTGGACTGCGGGCTGTCAGGGTTTTGGGCGCCGTTCTGGAGGTACTGGGTCAGGGGTTCGAGGTTCTGCACCAACGCCGGCGCCCACGGGGTGTCGACGACGACGATGTCGTAGTAATTGCTGCCCGAAGCGAACTCGGAGAAGACCTTCTGCTGCAACGCGTCGTAGGGCTGGTTGTCGATCTTCAGATCGATGCCGAACTTTTCCTTGAATTGCGGCACGAGCGCTGCGACCGCGGCGCTGTTGGCCTCATCGGTGGTGTAGAGCATCCGCAGCTCTGCCGGTTTGGCCGCGGCGGTGTTGGGTGCTGATGACCCGCCCGTGCATGCGGTTGCCAACAGGGCTACGGTGAGCGCGGCTCCCAAGCCCGCTACGATGCGGGATCGCTTGACGCGATCGAGAGATCGGATCATCTTACTGCCTTTCCTTAAAGGTTAATAAAGGGGTTTTGTGGCCGGTCGGTGTCGGGTAGTTCGGGGGAACGTCTTGCCAGCCGCCCTCCCGGGCGGAGCGTTGAACAGCGGAGGTGAGCCGGGCCGCCCGCAGGCCGTCATCGAACAGGGGCAGGCCATCCGGAGCCATACCGGATCTCACCGCGAGGTAAACGTCGGATATGAATGAGTTAAAGGCATCCTGATAGCCCTGCGGATGGCCTGCCGGCAGGCTGCAGTATCGGGCAGCCGACGGATCAAGGACGGCCGGATCGCGGACCATCAGATGGGAGCCCGAGCGGCGCCCGACCCACAGAGTTTCCGGTTGCTCCTGATCAAAGGCCAGTGTTTCCGTCGTTCCCGAAATTTCCAGCGCGAGACGGTTCTTACGTCCCGGGGCGACCTGGCTGATGAGGAGCGTCCCTACGGCGCCGCCGCGGGTCTCGAAGACAACGGAGACAATGTCTTCGGTCCGGACGTCCCGGCCGCCCCGTTGGCTGAAGGCCTTCCGGGTCAGGGCGGCCAGCCGGCTGATCCGGTCATCAAGAATGAATTCGATGACGTCGCACAGATGGGAGCCGATATCGGCGAAGGCCCGTGAGGGTCCTCCGAGGCTTTCATCGACCCTCCAGTCGTCGTCTTCGCTGGACAGAAGCCAATCCTGAAGAAATGAACCCTGGATGGTCAGGACACGTCCGACCTGGCCATGGCGGACCCTGGCCCGGGCCTCCCGGACCATGGGATGAAACCGGTAGATAAAGGGCACGGCAGCGGTGCGGCCCGTGGTGCGGGCCAGTGCGGTCACTGCCGCAGCGTCCTCCACGGAGGTGGCAAGCGGCTTTTCACAGACCACGTGTTTGCCAGCCTGCAGCGCCGCCGTAGCGAGCTCCGCGTGGGTGACGTTCGGCGTGCAGACATGCACCACATCGATCGAATCATCGTCGAGTAACTGCTCGACAGAACGATAAGCACGGCCAAGACCCAAACGGGAACCGGCCCGCACAGCACTCGCCAGCGTCGAGGAGGCCACCCCGGCGGGGATGACACCGGCAGATCGGACAGCCCTCCCGTGAACGGCGGCCATGAACCCGCCCCCAATAAAGCCTGCCCGCAGCGGGGCGGACACCGCATCAGTTCCGTTCTCGTTCATTGCATCAGTATGACATTGATCACCTGTCTTATGTCAAGAGATAGGCAAAAGATGCCTAAGCATGCCCATTAGATCATCGACGCCTACCCATTGGCGTGTAATAATCAACAGATGAGACAAAGCGGGGCTTCGCAGTCCTACCGGAGGGAGACAGTTTCAGTGACCACCCAAACGCCCGGATTCGGCGCATTCGAGGTCTTTCAACTCATGCGCGACGGCAAACCGAGGACCCGGGCCGAGCTGACTGCTCAAACGGGACTTTCACGGTCGACCATCGGCGCGCGGATCGACACCCTCTCGGAGCTTGGGCTGGTCAAGCCGGTCTCTTATGCCTCTTCAACCGGCGGGCGGCCGTCGTCTCAAATTGCCTTCAACGCCGGCGCCGGAATTGTCGCGGCCGCTGACCTCGGTGCCACGCACGCCGCTATCGCCATCACCGATCTCGCCGGGAACAGAATCGCTGAAACACATACGAGACTTGAAATTGCCGACAGGCCCGACGATGTGCTCACCTCCCTGGCCGAGAACATCACGGCACTCCTGAAGCAGATCGACCGCGATTCCCGCGAACTTATAGCCATCGGCATCGGACTGCCCGGCCCGGTTGAACACGGCACCGGGAAACCCTCCAAACCGCCCCTCATGCCGGGCTGGGACGGATTCGACGTTCCGGAAGCCATGCGAAAAAAATTCCAGGTGCCCGTCCTGGTCGACAATGATGTGAACATCATGGCCCTGGGTGAACGCTCAGCCCAATGGCCCGACACGGACCATATGATCTTCGTCAAGGTCGCCACCGGCATCGGAGCAGGGATCATCAGCAGCGGACAGCTTCAACGCGGGGCCGACGGAACCGCCGGGGATATCGGCCATATACCCATCTCCCGTGGCGCCCTCGTCCCCTGCAGCTGCGGCAATATGGGCTGCCTCGAAGCCCTCGCCAGCGGTCCGGCAGTAGCTGCCGGCCTCAGAAAAAACGGCGCGGATGTCCGTACGGTGGCGGATGTCATTGCACTGGTGCGCGCCGGAGACCTCCCCGCCATACAGGCCGTCCGACAGGCGGGCCGGGACATCGGTGAGGTCCTGAACATGTGCGTCAGCATCATCAACCCCTCCGTCATAACCATCGGGGGCTCGATGGCCGAAGCCGGCGAACACCTAATCGCCGGAATCCGCGAAGCCGTTTATAGCCGGTCCACACCCATAGCCACACACCACTTGACCATCGCACAGTCACGCTCCGGGCCCCAGGCCGGCGTCATCGGTGCCAGTATCCTCGCCATCGAACACGCGCTCTCCGCCGAGCGACTCGAATCCCTCCACAGCCGCCGAACAGCCTAGACCTCCAGTTCGTGGACCCGGACGCCCAATCGGATTGTGCGCATTGTTTGCGGACGACAAACGCACCGTCTGAACGCTCATGGTTCTGCTGCTCTGGGTCCACGGCCACCGGCGCTACTTCAACGCATCGGAGGGCTTCGGGCTGGTGGTTGGCGTGGCGGCCGGCGACATCGATTTGAATCGCAGCGCCGTCCTGGCCGAGGAGCACCTGATGCGGCGGCTAGTGCTGCGGAGGGGGCTCAGGCTGATGGCTCGGAATTCTCGATGAGCAGTCGGTGGGGGAGTTCGAAGGCCGAAGCGGGCTGTGCACATTGTGCACACCCTGGGCTTCGGATCGGGTCGTACTGGTGCCGGACTGGGCCGGATTGCGGATGTTTTCGGGGGAGTGGCGGAAACTCAGGGGCTGGAGTCCGGTTCGAGTCCCACCTCGGGCACAGTGGTTCCGCAGGTCAGGGGCTTTTTGGGTGTTTTTCGTGTGCACATTGTGCACACCCTCGCCTCAAATCTGATGTTCCGGGTGTGCGGGTCCCGGACAGACCTATTTGTTTGTGTGGGGGAGCGGCGGACTACGGCGGACCGGGTGCCGCCCTGTGGGGCCCCTTCTGGGTGCTCATCCTTCTTCGTCCTTCCGTCGGCTTTTTAGCGTTCACTACTTCATGGTGGCTAGGGTCGCGTGCAACATGATTTGCTGATTATTCTTTAGATCGACCCAGGCTTGAGGCCGGTCCGGAATTTCCGCTCTGATACCTGTTCATGAAGGAGTGCGGGGGATCGGCATGACATGGCCACCGATGCGGAGCACATTCTCACTTTCCGAAGTCGTCTGCATAAGCTGCCCCTGAAAGTACGGGAGATGTGCGGACGGGTATGGACATCTGGTGTCCAAAGTCCCCTGCACAAAGCGTCACTTTGGTCGGGAGTCGCGTGCACAAAACGTCAGGCTACTGAGGCTCGCCTGGGCATTGTCCGGGGTCCCGGCTGGCGGCGTCCCTGGAGGCCTTGAATGAGGGTGGCGGGGCAGCTCTTGGTAGCAGCGGCGCTAAATTGAATGCCCATGCGGTTCCGAACAGATGGTCACGATGCGCCGGCCAGCTGGCGGGAGAAGGTCACGTGGCCAGCACGGCGCGCTGGATGGCCCGGAAGACGGTAGAACGGGCAACGCCGAAGAGTTCGGCGATCTCTCCGTTGTGGATGCTGCCGCCGATGTTGAGGGTCACGCCCTTGCGTGTGAGCTCGTCGGCGATATCCGTCGCATCCGGTAGGGACCGTGCGAGCCGGTCAAGTTTGGTCATCACGAACGTGTCGCCGCCGCGGCACGCCGCGAGAGCTTTGCCCAGCCCGGGTCGGTCGCGTTTGGTGCCGGTGAATCCGTGGTCGACGTGGACCATCTCGGCGTCGACGCCGAGGGTGTGGAGGGCATGGTGCTGGGCGGTGAGGTCCTGGGTGCTGGTCGAGCAGCGGGCGTAGCCGATGAGCATGCTTCGGACTGTAGCGTACCGGGCATTAATTCGGGCAGGGTATACGGGAATCCGGCAATGGCGGAAACACTCGGATGTGAAGAAGACCCAAGCGCAGCGTCGGGACGGCCGGTGGACGACCGGCTTACGGGCGCATCGCAAGACGACATTCTCAGGTTGCCATGCTTACTTCTGCGCCCGATTGATAGGTTTGCGACTAACGTTTTGATGGGTTTCTGACGGGGAGACGGAGCAAACATGGAATCAGGCCCCAAGGACCTGTTGGAGCTCAGGCGGGCGGGCGATGCCCAGCCCTTATGGTTCCTTGACCTTGTCCAGCCGCAGATCGGCGGCGGGAAATTCGATCCCGGACACCTCTCGAAAATCGAGGCGCACCCTGATTCAACCGCCCTTCGTATCAGCGGGCTGGACCAGGCCGTGTTTGAGCGACTGGTCTCCAGCTGCGGAAGGCAGTTCACAGCGATTGAGTTCTGGAAGTGCCCCAGGATTGAGGACCTCACCCCGCTTGAGGACCTGTCAGGGCTCCGGATGGTCTCGTTCTATTGGAATCAGCGGTCCACACGACTATGGAACCTTTCGCGTACGCCGCATCTGACTGCGTTGCGGGTAGAGGACTTCACCCGATTCCACCGGCTGGATGACCTACTAACCGGGCACGCTCTGAAGGAACTCATCCTCGGTGACGCGGTATGGAGCAAGACTACTTTCGAGACGCTGGAACCCCTGGCCTCGCTGACGGGATTACTGACTCTAAGCTTGCTTCCGAAACGCATCGACGATGGTCGGATCCAGCCTCTTGGTTCACTGACCAACCTCGAAAATCTACGAATACCATGCAACCTGTTCACAACAGAGCAGATCGCTTGGCTCCGAGCACGGTTGCACGAAACAGTGGAATCGGAAGCGTTGAACGCCCTTCTCCCGCTAACGACACCCTTCGACATCGACGGCAAGCTGCGCGATGTTCTCCTGATTGGGAAGCGTAAGCCCTGGCTCAACTCCGACCAGGACGCGGCAAGAATCCACAAGCACGTTTCCAAGTTCGAACAACTGGTCGCCAGCTTCCGAAGCGACCCAAGCCTCGAGCCGGAGTGACCAATCGCAGAAAGCCCCGGCCGCTATCCAACTTCCCGACGACCGAATAGCGTGTCGAATACGCCCGTTAAAGGATCCTTCACCGCACGCGCGTCACCAAGGCGCGTCGGCTGAAGGGGCCACTGGTGATGCGGGAAGATGGCTCGATGACTGATGTTTATCTCAGTGGACAACTCGTGTGCCGCGACAACGACGACGTCGCCGTCGTCGTCCAGCATCTTGCCGTCCACATTGCGCAAACATGCGCCGAAGTTGGCTGTGTCTCATTCCGTGTGAGCCCTACCGACGACCCATTGGTGTGGCACGTTGATGAATTGTTCCGCGATGCCACGGCATTCAGAGCTCACCAAGCCCGGGTCGCCGGCAGTAAATGGGGACGCGTCACCGACGGAATCGAACGCCGCTACAAAATCGAGGGACTCTGACTTCGGCCGCTCTCGAGGATGCCCACGCCCGGCCAATCGGTTACCAGACGGTCGGTACCGTCCACTGGCAGCGGCCAGACCCAGATGGTCAGCGAGCCGCTCCGGCCGCGCAGGTTTCTGCTGGTGCCGTGAACCTGGGGGGGCTAGCTACCTCAGCTTGTGGATCTTCTCGGTCGGGACGTAGAAGGTCACTTCGCCGGTTTCGACGTCGACCCGCGCCTTGAGCCCTACCTTGCCCAGAATCGGGTGACCGTGGGAGATCGCGACGGGATAGGAGCCCCCGGCATAGACCTCGCAGTCTTCAATGAATTCAGCCATTCCCGAATCCTATACACCCACGGCCATGTGATCGTCCGCTGGACGATCCTTCACCGGACCACCCGGGCATGCCCCGGGTAAGCCCGACGCGAAAACACGCTTCCACCTCTGTTGCCAAGCCGGCCTCGGCAAACGGTATCGATTGCGGTACGGGCGCCTGCTATTGTTCGACCTGCACCCGGCTTCGATGGCCGTTCCGTGAACGGAACGGCCATCGCGCTATGTCAAGCGGCCACTGGCGGAACCATCCCCACGGCAAGGAACGTTCCGAGCGGCGCGTCACCGGGATCCTTCCTAGTTGTGAACGGGTGGCCGGGACTGGCACCAGCAGGTCTGCCAAGTAACCCCTGCCGACCGGGCCAAGCGCCGTCCCTTCCGCCTTGGCGGTGGATGTCCGATGATGACCGGTATGAAAAGAATTATCGGGTGGCTGGCAGCAGCAGCTGTCGTGACGGTCGTATTCGGCAGTCTGTACATTGCATTCCAGCAATCCGGCCGTAGGTCTGCCAATGTGGCGCCCTCTGCGGCGGCCGCTGCCCAGATGCAGCTTCTCGGCACATCCGTTGCGTCGGTCCCACTGGTGGAGTTGACCCCCGATAGTGGGGTGTTTGTCATCGTGTACGGCACCGATGACAAACCGGAGACGGGAACGGCCACTCTCCACGGAGTACTTCCAACCCTCCCATCCGGCGTGCTCGACACGGCAAGGAGATCAGGTGAGGATGCTGTGACGTGGCAGCCGGAGCCCGGACTACGGATGGCAGTCATTGCCCGCTCATCGGCCGGAAAAGTCGTGGTTGCCGGGCAGTCGCTCACCCCTTACGAGGCCACAGACACAATGATCAGGGTTTATCTGGTACTCGGATGGTTCGGGTGTGTCCTTGTCCTTGGCGCCGGGTTCGCAGCGTCCGTGTTGCTTGGCCCACGGCAGCGCCCAGCAAGCCCCATGCAGTGATGGCGTTGGCGAGGTAACCTGTTAGGCGCAAATCTGCAGACTCAGGTTCCCACCATACGGAGTGCCCTATCGCGGCGATTCACAGCGTCCGCGGTGGCTGGCTCGTCTCGACGGAAAGGTGCCCGGTAAAGGATCCCAATCGGGCACTGGAGCCCCGTGGGCCACCGGCTAACGGGCAGCTCGTGCCGTCGCTCCGGCGTCACGATCCCTAGGACTGTGGTCCGAGGCTAGACTGGGGCCGGTAAGGGCGGATTGGGGGATCCAAAGCGGCGCACGCCGCTGTTCCACTGGTCGGTCGCAGCCATCGTAACCGTAGGAACGACCGTGACCTTCTTCCAGGACTACTCGATCCCGTCGTCGCCTCCCCGCCCACGGACGCCGCAGTTCACGCCGCCTCCCTGGGCGGGCGCCACCCCCCTACGAACTGCCCGCCCTCGTCCCGGTGAATCGGTTCGTCCACCAGTCCCCGACCTTTGTGATGGCCGTTGAGGTCTACTCCACCGGATGCATCATTGACGTGAAATGGATTCTGCGCCGCACCGACCAGGAGGACCGAAAGTGGGCGGAGATCAATGCCGTTTCTCACCGGCCGGCGCCGCAAGTGCGCGATGGAGGCATTTCTTCCGACTCCATCCTCCTGCTCGGAGTCCAGTTCCCGGACGGCACAAAGGCCAGCAGCTCATCCCTGGCGATGTACGGGCACAAGCCGCTGGACCAGAAACCTGATGGCCCGGTCTTCGAATACCGGCCCAAGGGCGGTAATGGCGGGGAAGATGACATGTCAGCAAACGCCGCACTCTGGCTCTGGCCGCTGCCGCCGGCCGGGGACCTGCGCCTTGTCGCGCAGTGGACGGACATGGGCATGCCCGAAAGCTCCATCTCCCTCGACGGCCTTCAGCTTCGAGATGCCGCTGCTGGAGTCCAGAAGTACTGGCCTGAAGGAAGACGTGCAGGGATGAATCCACTCAACAACCCGGTCCTGCTCGTGGTCTTCGCGGCAGTCTTCTTCTACGTCCTCTACGGCGTCATCCGCGCCGCTGTCCGCGACGGCATCCTCCAAGCCGACGAGCGGCGGGAGAAAGCGCGTAGCGGGCTCAATAGCGGAGAACGGGGATCAGCGCCCGGGGGTGGCTCATCCCCGGGCGCCGGGACAGCCACCATCATCTTCGTACTCCCGTACGTTCCAGCAGTGTTCAGCCTGGCTCCCAATGGCACCGCGATCCTGACTCTCGTGGTGCTGCTTTGGACCGGCAGTTGGCTCCTGGGCCGCGGGCGCACCTGCAAAAGGCAAGGCTAGTGAATCAAGTCGGGCCCTGCCTCCTCAGCGGCTGGCAGGAACTGCCGAAGGCGCATGGTCCTGCCACCCGGACTCGGGATAGGAGGTATCCGGTAAGGGATCCCTGAGCGGGGGCTGTGACGTGGTCTGATTCACAGTGCGCGGCACCTCAACCACCCTGCTGAGCCCTTCAGTAAGCTCTATGCATGCAGATACGGAAGCGATCTTGTTTGACGGGGGACATATTGACGCGATCTGTGAGGCTAGCGGCCACGCATCAATCAACGCGATCGGGCCGTGGAGCGGCATCCGGGAATGTGGGACGGGAGACTTCGAAAGTGCTGTGCCGTGATTGAATCAATTCCCGACAGGCCCAAAGCGCTCTCCGTCGGAGTCATTGTCGGCGGATTTACCGCCCAGAGTAAGGTCTGGCGGGAGGCGCTCACGCGATTATCCAGGGACGTGTCAGAAATACGGGATCAACTTGAGTCGGATTTCAACATTAACGTCGAGTTCCAAATCCCTGGACACATCATCAGTCCTGATTTCCAAGGAGTTCGCACCGGCGCGTTCCGCAAGGCCGACCACCTCCTAAAGATTCAGGTAGCCGTACCCGTTGACCCGCCGGATGATCCATATGCGTATGGAGTACAAGCCATGCGAGATGCCGTAGACGTGGCTGAAGCCTGGTCAGTGCGGCGGCGCGTCGACTTCGACCCAGGGCCATTCCGGTCCCTACTCGCCCGACTGAACGAAAATCCTCCTCGTTAGCCCGCAGGGTGGCTTCGCATTGGGGCGACTGCTCCTCTTGACTAAGGGCTAGAGCCTACTCGGGGGCTTCCCGGTTTGTATCTCTGACAATCAAATGGGGACGTCCAGCCCGCGAGGCTGAGGAAGATGGAGGCCCGAGGCCATGCCCGCAAGCCGATCCGCTTCCGGACGATGATCGCGACAATTAGCCCTGCAAAAACGCCGCCATTTTATCGTTGGGGGAGTACCCCGAAGGTGTCGTGGTGGGGGACCGGCTATTGGACGGCTGTGGGCCCTACCTCGGTGGCTCGAAGCCGCCGATCCTCCGCTCGAGCAGTTCAGCCAGTCGCAGCGGGGAACGGTCCTCGAACATCGGACCGATGAGCTGCACTCCCACCGGCAGCCCATCCGGGGACCGGCCGGTGGGTATGGCGGTGGCAGGCAGTCCGGGCATGGTGGCCACACCGGCCCAGATCGATTGATCAACGGAGGGGTACTCGACGCCGTCGATGTCGATCCTCTGTTCCCCGCGGTCCGGGTTGTGGTCGTGCGGGAACGCGGGAATTGACATGATCGGACACACCACGGCATCGAATTCGGTAAAGAAGTGCCGCCAGGCGTGGCGGTGACGTTCGCGGCGAATGTCGGCGTCGATCCAATCGCGATGGCTCAGGACCATGCCGCGCAGCCGGGACGCGTTAAGGCTCTCATCGTCCGCGTCCAGGTCGGCGGCGAGGGTCCGCAGCTGCTCGTAAGTCTCCGCGGGGACACGCGCGCCGCTGTTCGATAACATCAACCGCGCGTACAGCGTCGCGTTTTCGGTCAGATCGGGGAGGAGCGGACTGCGCCGCTCGACGCGGGCCCCGCCGTCGACGAGTGCGGCGGCGACTCGGTTCACCCCGGCCCGCACTGCCGACCCGGTCTCAATGAGCGGATGCTCGTCGAGCACCAGGACGCGGAAGTCGCAGAGCCTCTGGTGACGCGCGGGCGGCAGAGTCAGATCATAGGCGACGCCGCGCGTTAACGGGTCCGGTCCCGCCATCACATTCAGCAACAATGTGAGGTCGCGGGCGGTGCGCGCCATCGGACCGCAGACGCCGAGGTCGCCATCGACCGGCAGCGCCGGTGCGGGCGGCGGCACCATCCCGCGGGTCGGCACCAGCCCGAACGTAGGCTTGTGTGCGTAGATACCGCAGAAATGCGCCGGGTTGCGCAGTGAACCCGCGAGGTCGGAGCCGATAGACAGCGCGCCGAATCCCGATGCCAGCGCCGCCGCTGATCCGCCGGAGGATCCGCGAGGCGTTCGACCCTGGTCCCAGGGGTTATTGGTGGTGCCGTAGATCTCGTTGAAGCTCTGCCAATCCTGCAGCATGAACGGCACATTGGTCTTGCCGAGAATCACCGCGCCCGCGGCCTTCAGGCGTGACACCACCACCGCGTCCTCAGCGGGCACATAGTGCGCATACTGCGGCATCCCCCAGGTCGTGGGCAACCCGGCAACGTTGTAGGACTCCTTGACCGTCACAGGAATACCGAGCAGTGGCCGGTCCTCGCCGCGGGCGCGCGCCTCGTCGGCCCGGCGCGCGGCAGCCCGTGCACGATCGAAGTCCGGCACACAGATCGCGTTAATCGCCTCATCGTCCCGCTCGATACGGGCGATCGCCTCCTCGGTCAGCTCCACCGAGGTCACCTCGCCGGTCCGCAAGGCGGACACTAGTTCTTCGGCCGAAAGAAATGCCCACTCCATGAATCCGATTCTAAGTGCCGCCACAGGCGCCCGGCCCCACATCCCCATCCACCGGGACGGCCTCGACGTTCACTGCCGCAGGCCTTCACGAGAGGGCAGCCACGCCGGCGGAGCGCCGTCCGGCGACCGATGGGCTACCGAGACGATCTATTCGAGATTCGAGTCACCTGCAAGATGTCGGTTGCGCGTCTCGATCAGCCTTTGGAGGTAGCGGCCCAGCACTAGTTTCTCGGCCATACGTCCAATGGGCCCGAACGGAGCCACGAACTCGATGCGATCCACCATCGTGGTTCCTGCTGAGTCCTGGCTGAACTCATGAACATGCCGGAACCGTCGGAACGGACCTTTAACCTGCTCATCTACGAAGTAGTCGGGTATCTGCATCTCGGTGATCCGGCTCGTCATTTGAAGCGGGACGCCGAAGTGCCAAGCTCGCCACGTCACTTCCTCGCCCAAGGAGATGAGACCGGACGTCACGCCATCTACGGCCTCTTCATGAGATTGCACCATGGAGTCCTTGTGGACGTCGATGCTCCGGGCAAGGTCAAATAGCTCCGATTTGGGCATCTTCGTCCGCGTTCTGCACTCAAAATAGACGGCCATCGTCAGAGTATTGCAGTTCTTTCAGTCTCGACTTGAATTGCGCCAAATTCAGGATGGCGCAAGCACGCAGAGTGTCCACGGCAAGGAGTGCCCGGTAAGGGATCCTTTAGCGGACGTCCTGCAGGTTCCATGGGCTGATCGTCGGAAGCTAGGGAAGCAGCGGTACGGGAGTCATCGGCGTTGGGTAAGGCTGCGCGATTATCGACGGTGGCCTACCTCGCGATGCCAGTATTTGGCGTCCTTGCTCCCGGTGCGCAGCACCGCGTCTGGCTGCGGGGGTGCCGGCCACATCTGGAGGAGATAGGAGTCGACAGAGTGATCGGAGAACTCACCTTCCCTTCCTCGATCTCGTCCCTTTGCGCTGGCTCTCAGCCGGTAGCTGCCGGGCGGTATGTCGGCAAGTACGCCACCGCTCTCTCCTGCCCAGGAACTCCACCGCATCTGGTGTCCTTCGGGGAGGACAAATGACACCTCGACGACGTCCTTCCATGGGGCATCGGCATCGTCTCTGGGCTTGGCTTCCAGCACAACGATGCGCACGGGCGATCCGCCTGACCGGCGGGCTAAGTTCACATACAGGCCGTTGGGGTCGGAGGCGCCGACCAATCCGTTGGTCTGACCGGCGAAGAAGCGATCGAAATCTCCGTCGAAGCCGTCCCCGGCCCAAGTGAGGTCGAATTGCCCGTAATCGGTCTCGACAACTTGGTCGAACAGCACTCGCTCCATGGCATTAGATTACGTCGCAACCGTTTGAGGGCTAAAAGGGCGCCATACGGCCACGCGTTCAATGACGTTATGGTGTCCCGGTGAGGGATCCCTTACCGGACGCATCGGCGCCCGATGAGCCACCCGGCTAACGGGCGGTCGTTCCACCCAGCCGGGAAGCCCTCCGAGGAGTTGATCATCTCAAGAGGCTCAGCGTTTGACTCGCCGTTTCGCTGCGCTCCTCCGGGCAGGCAGTTTAGTCTTAGCTACACAAGGATGCTGGGGGAGCAAAAGGTGGAACAGATAATTGTTGGTAGCGGCAAGGGCACGGTGGGACTCGACGCCGAGGGAGTTCTTCAGCTTGTGTGGAACCCAGGGTACTGTTCTGGAGGCCGCTGATGTACATGCGGCGATGGCAACGGTCAATGAGGTTGCCGATGGTGCCGAGTATCCGATGTTGATCGACATAACGAACACCCAAGAGGTGACGCGCCGCGGAATTTGTCAAGGCAGATGAGGCCAGCGGGAGTTTAGGCAGCTAATTCGACATCGGTTGATCGGTCCTTCATTTCGGCGGTCGTGGTCTCCATGGGTTTGTTGATCCAGGTCGTGCCCGGCAGGGCGAGGATCTTCGGATCCGTTGTGGTGGAGAACCGGTGCGGGTTCGCTGCGCGGGCGGCCTGCAGGACTGCGGTGCGGGCTCGGGCCGTGGCGGCCGCGAGACCGTAGTGAACGTCCGCGGGGGTGTTCAACCCGATGCCGGTATGCCGATGATTGTGGTTGTAACCATCGACGAAGTCGGCCATGAAGGCGCGTGCGTCGCCGAGGCTGGCGAAGCGTTCCGGGAACACGGGAGCGTATTTCAGGGTCTTGAACCAGCCCTCCGAGAACGGGTTATCATTGCTCACCCGGGGCCTGGAGTGCGACCGGGTGATCTCCAAATCCGACAACAGCGCGGCAACGGTCTTGCTCGTCATCGACGTTCCCCGGTCGGCGTGAACATCCTGCGGGGTGCCATGCAGAGCGAAGGTTCTCGTCATCATCTCCGCCGCTAACACCGCGGATTCAGACGGGTGGACGGCGCAGCCCACGATGTAACGCGAGAAGATATCGATCATCATGTAGGCATCGAAATACTTGCCTTTGATCGGCCCGGGCAGCTTGGTAATATCCCACGAAATGACGTCTCCTGGTTTGACGGCGACAAGTTCCGGGATGGCTCGTGCCGAATGCCGCGCTTGGGCACGACGCTCCTTCACTTGACGGTTGTCCCGCAGAACGCGGTAAATGGTGGAGATCGACGCCAAATACACGCCCGCGTCGAGCAGCTGGGCGTAGATCTGGATCGGCGCCAAATCGACGAACTCCGGCGAGTTCACCACGTCAAGGATGTGGGTCCGCTCGGCATCGCTGAGCTTGTTCGCCGGCACCACCACGACCGCCGACAGACGTGTCGCCCGGGGCTTCCGGGTGGCGGTTGCCCGGGGAAGACCGACCAACGTGGCGGCCGTGCGGGTGGAAATGCCGCGGGCAGTCAGCTCACGATAGGGGTTTTGCACTGTCTCGTCTGCGGTGGTTCGTCCCGCGAGCCCTTGGAAAGATTTCCAACAGCTCGTGCATTTTTGACATGATCTCCAACGCCACCTCAGTCGTGGCCAGACGTTGGTCCGTCAACTCCAATTTTCGTTTGAGCCGGGCGATCTCGGCCTGCTCCGGGGTGAGTTTCCCGATCTTCTCCCCGGGCTGTTTGCCCTCCAGCACGCCAGCGTCACGGAGCTTTCGCCATTCGGTGATCTGGGAGGAATAGATGCCCTGCTGACGCAGATACGCCCCGCCCGTATTCGTGGCGATCGCGACCTCGTAAGCGGCAAGGTGGACGAGTTTCTGCGCCGGAGTGATCGAACGCCTCCGCGTCGGATCACCCGACCTCGGGCCTGCAGGGATGCTGTTGTTCATAGGACTATCGTCGCGCACGGCGCTGATCGATGGACTGGACATGGTGGATCGGTTCCTGGTTCTCGCCCTACGACACGGCGGACTTGCTCTTAGCTACTGGCCTCACCCGATCCTGACACGCAGGGCCGGGCCAAGTCCGTCTTCAGCGTCCGGTGCGCTGCCTCACGGATTGCCCTGCTTGGCTCAAGCCCGGTCAGTCGTGTCATTGCTAACTTCGCGATGGCGCGGCGGACCCTCCCGTGTCCAACTCGGTTTTTCACCTCCCGCAATGAGGCCATGGACTGGCTTCTCCAGGAGCCCCTTCAGCCAAATGCACGGTGAAGGATCCCCAAACGCTCATCCGAGGTCACGCCATTCCTGGCTAACGAATGCTAGCCAAAAACCAATACGTTCCGTTGAGCGTTCCGCAAATGGAACTCGGAGAAGCCGTTCATCAGCTCCAGCTTTTCCGAGATCAAAGCCAAAATATTGATCGGATCGAAACCAGAGGTTCAGACTGGACCCCTATTTTTGTGTCCCGCGTATCGGGACAATCAGGGCATGGGACGTTCGAGAGAGATCCGCGGGTCCGCTGCTGCATGCGTCCTGATTCTCTCCGTCTCCGCCTGCGGAAGCGTTGGTAATGAGGTGCAGGGAGAATGGCGCCAGGAGCCTCCACTGCCATCTGCAGAGCCTTCCCCCGAAGTTAGTGAGGGTACTGAAATAGCCGACGCAAGCGAGTGCCGGGAGACAGTCCGGCTTCCGACCAGCTCAACAGAATCAACCGCTCCTTCCGCTGGTTCTGCGACTGCATTCAGCTGCGGCACACGATTCGTCCAGCTGACCGAGGAACAGATGCGCAACGCCACTCCTGCACCGATGCCCCTTCAACCAACCGCCAACTCTGAAGGGAACTCGGCAGATTCGCAGGTCACGACGCCGAAAGAGGGAGAGCAGCGAGAGTGGACCCCCGAGCGTATGAGAAGTGCCGCTCCGGAACCAATGCCCGCGGCCCCATAACGCCCAACTCGCCGTAGTGAGGCGAGGGCGTCCCGTAGAGGGATCCTCATATGCGACCCCTCTAGCCCAGATTTTTCATCGGATGGTGGTCGGGGTGCCGGGCCCGGTTTTTGCCGTCCCGGCGGGCTGAATCGGATTTTGGGCGTGGCTGAAAGGCCACGGGTCGCCGGGCGGGGCGCGGGCTTCCACTGATCCCGTTGGTTTTCTTCTTTCCTGCTCGTTCGTTGACTGGGGCTGCGGTGTCAGCTCCGCAGCAGGAGTGCAGGGCGGTTCGCGGCTGCGGCGATTCGGCTGATCGCTTCGAGCAGTGCGGCGATGAGGGGCTTCTCCGGTGCGGCGTCGGGCAGCAGCAGGTGGTTCCGGCGGGCGCGGGTGATGATCGTCCCGGCGGTAGCGAAGAGCCGGTAGCGCCAGCGTTTGATGTCCCAGCCCCTTGCTTTGTGGCCGTCGGGCAGGGCGGTGAGCTGGAGCCAGGAGACCAGGTTCGCGGCCAGGACCGCGAGGTTCGCCCAGGCCTGGTTCGCGGCGAAATCGAAGAACGGGAGCTTACCCAGGCCGGTGTTTTTCAGCGTCTTGATGCGGTTCTCGGCCCGGCCGCGGGCCCGGTGCCGGGCATCCAGGAACGGCCCGTGCCAGCGCGGGGCATTGGTCAGGAACGCTGTCACGCGGTGACCGTCGAGGTCGAGCAGGGTCGGTGTCGCACCGGGGTGCAGCGGCTCGGCGCGTAGGAAGATCTTCGTCCCGGGTGGGTAGTCCTCGAGCGGGATCACCTGCGTGGCGTTGATGACCCAGGCATCGTCGCGTTCGTTGCCGTCCTGGTCCAGGGCCGGCTGCCAGTACTGTTTGTCGTTGATCCAGTCGATCATGTGGGCCTTGCCGACCGGCACCGGGTACGAGACCGAGAACTGCACGTCTCGCGAATGCAGGTACCAGAGGAACTTCCGGGACGCGCCGGCGCTGTCGGTGCGCACCAGGATCTTCTCCCCGTCCAGTTCCTCGTCTTCACCGTAGAGGGAGTCGGGCAGGACGGCGATGGCGGCCTCGAAGATGCGGATGTGGTCCTCGGCGTTGTTCGCTGTGGCCCCGCCGTGGCGCATCAGCACCGCGAGTTCCTCCCCGGTGCCGTTGCCGGCACCGTAATCGAGGCTGGCGGTGAACGGGGCGAATCCGAACCCGCCCTTGTAGTTTCCGGTGGCTCGTTCCTTCTCGGAGTGCGAGGTGACCAGTGTGGCGTCGAGGTCGATGAGCAGCGGGTCCGCGGCCGTGGCCTTCACCGCCGGGCTGCGGTCCCCTGACGCTTCCCAGGCCCGGGTCCGCAGTTCCTGGGCCAGGGTCGAAAAGCCGTAATCGAAAACGTCCGGGTTCTTCACGGTGCGTTCGAAGAACCGGGAGACTGTAGCGTTCGAGGGCACGTTGCCGAACACGCCGGGCTGGGAGCGCAGGATGTCCAGGTCGGAGGCGTGCTCGCCGCCGGCGGCGAGCATCACCGCCAGCGACCCGAGCAGCCTCCCGGGCCGGTGCGAGGCCATCGCGGGGACGAACTGCCCGAGCCGGTCCTCGCATAGATCCCGGAACCCGAGGGCGTCGATGAATGACGTCAGGATCCTGGCGCCGGCATGGGAAACCAGCGACTGGCCGGTGAAAGTGACCGGGACGGATGGGAAGACCTTGGTAGGCTGATGCATCGAAAAGGTGCTCCTTCAAGACACGGAAATAACGGCGTAGACACCCCTATTTTCCCTTGTCAGAGCACCTTTTCGTGTCTTAAACACACCCCTCAGCCCAACCCGATGAAAACCCCGGGCTAGCTGTCAGCTGCGGCTACCAGTAGCGCGCGTGCCATAGAGCCCGCGTCCAGTAGAGCCGAGAACGTGACCACGCATGTGCCGCTGGTTACTCAGCTAGATATTGGGATCTGAGGAACGAAGGGAAAGAATGGCCCTGGCGGCGAAGGTGACGCCGGCGAGCAAAACTATGACCGCCGAGACGATGCTGTACCAAACGCCATTGGAGTTCAATGCGATATATACGCCGACAAGAGAGAAAATAACTGCCCCCAGCGACCAAATGAGCGTTGCTCTTATGGTGTTATTCATGACATCAGCCTAAGGGCTGCATTGATGGCCTAAGTTTGCCGTCTCGTTAGTGGACCGGCTCAGCCGACTCGTCCACCCTACGTCCGGTGAAGGATCCATGAACGGACGCTCGGCGTACTTTGAGGATGATGTCTCGTGGGCCGACTTTTCGATGGGAACTTTAGCGACTCGGGAGGAGCTCTGCCGCATTCCCTATGACTGCGCGACGGTAGTGGGGAAGGGTCGTGGCCAGGGCCTCGAGTGCAACACGGAGAGCCTGATCCGGCTGGCCGGCATCAAAAAGTGCAAGGGCGAGAAAGGCACGATGTGCGTCCCCGGTGACGTCGTTTTCCTCCACATCCTCGAGAACTTCAATCGCGGCCTCGAACTCGCCCACATTGTGCAGTGAGCTGGCGAGTTGAATGAGAGCCTGAGGCCGTCTCCTATCGTCGAGACCCGCGTCGAGTGCAAGGCGGTACAGGGGAATCGCTTCCGTCTCGCTGCCCAGGAAGTCGTGAACAAAAGGCCCATTCATACAGAGCCGCGGCGTCCCCATCAGGCTGTTCATTAATGAGCGCTTTCATGCTCCTAAAGGTTTCGGCAGGGTCTGTGTCATCAGCGTGCGCCCACAAACTCCTGCACGCGGTTTCCCAGTTGTCCATCATGCGCCGATTCTTCCATGGCCACATGCCCTTCGGTGCCCTCAAGCCGATCGGCTATCGGGCGACGCAGCGGGTCTCCCTGGGCTCCAGGTGTTCCCGGTCCCACAAGCGCTGTGGAATGCTGCGGTGTTCGCCAAGCACGAAAAGCGCTGCTTAGCGCAACCGGTGCTGTAGGCTCCGATTCGAACCTTGGGGGACTGTTGCTTAACTACTTTCGCGAGATGCAGGAGGCGCGCTGTGCAACCCGCGGCCGCCGAACGTACGGCTATGTCTCGGCCGGCATCGTACTTGCCGTCATGGGATTGGTCTTTGCGGGTTCCGCACCCTTATGGATGTCTTGGGCCACTTTCGCCGCTTCCTGCGTTCTGGACGTCTTCTTGACTAGGAAATGGATCAGAGACGACGCGCTGGAAGCCTACGGTCACCGACTATATCCAGGCTGACGGCGCCCAGGGTTAGGGACAACATAGCGACAGCGGCTCCAACGGCCGGCCGTCACCGAAAAAGCGGGGGAAGCTTTGCGCCAACGTCCGACACATCACACCGAAAAGCCACCAGTAATGTCCGTCGTTTACCTTGTCCTCAGTCTCTGCGCCTTAGCGACAACAAGCGCCGCAGCCATCCTGTGGACCCCCATCGACGCGGACTTCATTACTCGCGCCGACAATGCCGGGTCGGAATTTGTCAAGGTGAATGAGGCCAGTGGGAGTTAGGCTGCTGCTTTTGTGTCGGTTTTCTCGGCGGGTTTGTTGATCCAGGCCGCGTCGGGG